>CAYPIV010000001.1:0-6432 GCA_964410895.1 uncultured Ruminococcus sp.
GTTATCTTCCATGCGGACGATTTCCAGAACACGGCGAATTTCCGCATCCGGGTCGAGCAGATTCAGATTGATTGCCTGCATCATCAGATTCTGATAGACCGATGAGCCGGGGAAACAGCCCGCGTTTTCGATCAACGCGCCCACACGGACGCGAACGCCGGGATCGGTATGTTCACGGTCGAACAGTTTGATTTCCCCGCCGTCGGAAACCAGATGACCGCACAGTAATTTCATAGTAGTGGACTTACCGCTGCCGTTTTCACCGATGAAACCGTAGATTGCGCCCGCGGGTACGGTCATATTCAAATGATCCACAGCGTACATTCCGCGAAACCTTTTGGAAAGATTCCGTATTTCGATTGCGTTCATACAACTTCTCCTTTTGACTTACTTATTGCGTTATATCAGATCTCACGGATGTTTTTGAAACTTGTGTATGTTGAACCGAAAAAAGCGAGATACCATGTAGCATCCCGCCTTTGGTATTTTACTTTTTGGCAGCTTCACAGCGGGCATTTGCCGCTTTGGTTCTTGCCTTTGCTTCTGCAATCTGTGCGTCACGCTCAGCTTGCATCTGTGCTTTGCGACGGTTCGGATCACCCATAGCCTTTGCCTCTGCAAAATTGGCTTTGCTTTCCGCTCTCACAGCTTCAAACTGCGCCTTATCCACTTCGTGCTGTGCCTTCGCGGACTCTTTCATGTCCCGAAATGCGTTTTTGAAAAAGGTTTGCAAGTCCATTACCTTATCCTCTCATCAGTTGATCGCTAAGTTCCATAATTTTACCCGCATACTTTTTACGGCGGCTGTTTAGGATCCCCTTGTAAATAGGATAGTTGACGATTGCCATCAACATTCCGATGACTCCGAGGACAAGACCGGGAACCGTGGGATCGGACAGTCCGACGTTCGTGCCGATATCGGTCATGATCAAGCTCATGCCTGCTCCCATGATCAACGCGGAAACGGTACCGAATAGGTAGCCAAACACATTTGCCGGAGTTTTAACCTTTTTGTCTAAAGCCTTCAGTGCATCCAATTCATCGTATTCTTTCTCCGTGTAGCGGGTGCGAATTTTTTGAATCAAGTAGTCACGATCGTTTTTGTTCATAAGTGTTTCCCCTTTTCGTTTGTTGTTGACTCTATCATACCCGATGATTGTTGTTGATTTTTTTGCGAAATGTTTGCGTTTTGTTAAAATTGAAAAAATTTGAAGATCAAAAGATCTTCGATCCGATCACGGTACGAACGGGAGGATTCTGATATGATTTGTTCGTTCCGTTCGACACCGAAAAATACTTATTTACATGCATGAATACAGCTATTGAAACCGTTTGGGGATCTTTTGCGTAAACCCCGCCTGCTCAGACGGTCTTTTCGTGTTGTTTTGCGACTCCCGGTGCTCCCGAAGATACCGCATCGGGAGCCTTTTCGATCATGCGGATCCCAATGCGGTCTCAATCGGTACGTCTCTTGTCGGTCCGCAAGAGCGCGCCGTCGATCCTCCGTCCATTCCCATGCCTTTTGGAACAAGAGCCGACCGAAGCCGATTCGATGCCGAAATAAATTGCCTGCCTTCCAAAGATATCATGATAGATATACGTGTCCTCTCCGACTGTACATTGCCTATTTTTAGAACGAGAATTATAATTATTCTAATAATAGAGAAAAAAAGCCCCCACGATCCGATAAAATCCGCCTTTGCAACGGATCTCGGTCATGGGGAATCGATCTTTATTTTTTAAAAGGATTCAGGCGGCAAAGCACCCGTTTTCCGCGGATCAGAAGCAGTCGAACGGAATGCAAAAAATACCGAATCGGATAGATTCCCTGCCAAACGTGCGCATACGCACGATAGCACGGGTGATCTGCGGAAATATGCCGCCCTTTGCGATAAAATTCCTGCAATACGCCGACAACGCATTCTTTGGGAACAATCTCTTTTTGGTATGTATTGTCTCCGCGAATGATATATTCCGTATCGCGCACCCGTAAAACGCGGTGCAAAATATACTTTCCGTCCGTCGGACGGACATACAGCGGAACGTCGCCCGGGCGCAAGGTCTCGTCCTCCCGTACCGCGCGAATCACTACGCGATCTCGGCGGTCTTTCAACATGGGCCACATGCTGAACCCGGAAGTAGTGGAAACATAAAACCCGTGCATCCGCAATTGCCGAACAAGTGTATCCTCCGAAAGTTCCGTTTGCAAAGGATTCATACCAAAATACCGTGCTCGTTCAACAACGAAACAACGCGGTGTACATCCGCGGCTGCGGTTGCACGATCCACCTCATAGGTTTGCAACAACGCGTCTGTCAGTTCTTCTTCGGTTCGGTCCTGTTCCGCCATCAATTTCCAAACAAAAGCACCGGTCGCATTCAAACGCACCATCCCGTGAAAGGTTTTGCTGGTTTCGCCCACAGGAACGGCGATATAGGAATCCCCCACCTTTTGTATCGTGAAATCGCGATGTATTCTCATCATTTTCCTCCGTTCTGCCGCGTTGCGGCATTTTTCATAAGATCTTATCCGAGTTTGTGCAACGGGATCCCCGCCGAAAAGCGATGCAGGCGGTATTTCGCGGTTGCAAAGGGCATTCGGTTCCGTAACCGTTTTTCGCTTTCACCGTTTCATGGCACGGTATGCCGTCCATGCCGCGTCATCCTCCCGATTGCACCGAAGCACGTAAAAAGGAACGGCTTGCAACAACGCATTCATCAAATGCAGCCGTTGATCGACCGACGCTTTCTCCCCGCGCAAATAGAGCTGATGGACCAATTTTTCAACCGTTTCCGCCTCCGTTGCCGTGCGGATCTCATTTGTTTCCCCGCGTTCCAAAAAGCAAACCGCCGCAAGAGGTGCCGAAATGCGTTCTCCCCACTCTTCTTTGCCGTTCCACGGCGTACCGAATACCGTGATCGCACCGTTCGCTTCCAAGCGAAACAACGGTTTATCCCCGTTGACCACGCGTGCACGTGGGATATTTTTTAACCAAAGCGCCGTATGCGTGGATTTCCCGACGCCGCTTTTTGCGGCAAATGCATACGCCGAACCGTCCACCTCGATGACGGATGAATGCATTAAAAACACTCCGTAAGCAGAGATCCGATCGCAGATGTGGCGGTATGCGCAAATACTTTCGCAATATCCTTCCGAAAAAGTTCCGTTACGCTGTTCCTCCGCGATCTCCGCCGGAGAGGCCGCAACGGAAAAATCGGCATTTGATCCCGATACGATGTAATCGCGGCACTGTTGCTCTAAATACGCATATTGATTTTCCATGCGGATACGCACACCCGCAAGCTCCATGACAAACATATTCCGCCTCCTTGCTCCTTCCGTTCCATTCTACCATATTTTATTTCGAATTACAAGGATTTTTTCAAAATACATAAATCCATTTCGCTTTATTAACAAATTGTGAATTTTTGAAAGTGAATTCAAAAACCAACGTGGATACCATTGCAAAACAGTCATCTTTGTGTTACAATTGTATCAGAGGCAACATCCAACCGAAACAAGAGCATATTTTTAAAGGAGCATATTTTTGTATGAGAACAGTCAATGAAAGATTGCGCCAACAAAAGAAAACCGACATTATGGAAAAATGCTACAATTGCTATGCGGAATACGGATTCAATCATGTCGGCCTCAAAGGGTTGGCACGTGCGTGCGGAATTTCCTCCGGAAGCTTATACACCTATTTTGAGGATCTGGACGATCTGATCATACAATCCACCGAATACTGTATGAGCAAAGTGGAAGATGAATTTATGGCAAAAGCCCCCACAAGCGCACAAGATATTTGGCGATTCATCGATGAGATCCCGTTTTGGACGGCGGAAAATCACGGAAAAAAGTATCGCTTAATGTACCAAATTTATACCAATCCGCGCTATATTTCGTACGGAAAACGATTTTTTGACGGGGTCAATGAGCGATACACCAAATATGCCAAAGAATTGGAACCCAAAATCGGCATTCCCTACACCGTTATTGTGGCTTTGATCTTTTTGTTCGTCCGCGCCTGTGTCCATTACGCGCTCTTTGAGGACAAATATTATTTGAACGCGCAGATCTCCGTTCTCAAGCAATCCATCACCTTGATCTTGGAAAACCGCAACAGTGACGTGATCCGCGAGATTCGGTTGCCGAACGGCATTGAAAACCGAAGTTCGTAAGGTTCTGTTTTCAATCGGAATGAAGACCGAGATCCGCAAGTTCCGGCTTTCATGCGGTGTTCGGGAAACGCAGTCCGCAAGATCCGGTTGGCGGATAAACGGCATGTAACGGTACGATCAATACAAAAAAGCAAACAGCTTGCACCGAAAATCTTTTGCGCAAGCTGTTTGCTTTGTTTTTTCGAGTCGGTCGAATCAGTTCTTCGGATCGGATCCGTTTTCCTTCAGGATCTTCACATCGTAAGCATGCATTGACAATTCGGAAACCGTCTGCCCGCTTTCCATCTCCAAATAGGGTTTGTCCAACGGCAAGGTTTGTGCGGTCCCGGAAAAATTCTGCACAAAAAGATACCGATTGCTTCCGTCCGTACGTTCCGTTGCGGTCACGCCGTGCGGGAACGAGATGGGCAACACGGAACGGATCTTTAAGTCCTCCAGCAGTTGGGACAGCATGCGATCTTTAAAAGCACCGTGATCGCGGAACGCTTGATAATAAGCACGTCCTTTTCCGTATTGATTGCATGTCATGGCAGGATATCCCTCATAAAACTCCGTACTGTATTCCGCCAAAGTCTCGGCTCCTTGCAGATGGATCAACTCACAGTAATCCATTCCCTCAAAATCTTCTTTGCAATCAAGGCAACGGACATGAGAGATCTCCTCCGGATACAGCGTGTCCACTTCTTCATTCCAAATCCCGAACACTTCTTTCAAAATTCCGCCGGGGAACCCGCCGAGGTGGCAAAGATCGGTCTCATTGACCATGCCGAGCATGTACGTTGCGTAAAACACGCCGCCGTTTTTCACATACCGTTCAATGGCACGGATCGTATCGTCGTCCGTCATATAAAGCATCGGTGCGATCACAAGGTCATATCGGCTGAAGTCCGCGTGTCTGTCGATGATATCCGTCGGGATCGCACGTTCCCAAAGCACACGGTAATAGTCATAACAAGTTTCGCAGTACTTTTTGTTGTACAACTGAAAATATTGGCAATCATCCAATGCCCAACGGTTTTCCCAGTCGTGAACGATGGCAACACGAACGTGCGGCATCGTTCCGACCACTTCGTCGATCGCCCGCAACGTAGCTCCCGTTGCCTGCACTTCCCGAAAGATCCTCGTGTTTCCCGTGCCGACATGGTCTACGATGGCTCCGTGGAATTTTTCCACACTGCCGCGGCTCTTTCGAAATTGAAAATACTGTACGGTATCACTGCCGTGCGCCACAGCCTGCAAAGAAGCCAAGCGATCCATTCCGGGGCGATTCAATTTGTTGATCGGCTTCCAATTGGTCACTCCGGGAGCACGTTCCATCAACATATACGGACGTTGTTTCAAAGAACGGAAGAAATCATGCCAAAAGGCTGTGATATAGCATTGTGCATGGTGTTCCTGCGGTTTGTGCCAATCCGGATAAGTATCCCAAGAAACAAAATCCAGCACGTCCGCAAATTCCGCATAGTTCAACGGATACCACGCAGGCATCAAATTGGTCGTTACGGGAATATTCGGGCAGATCCGCTTGATCGGTGCGATCTCATTTTCCAAAAAATCCTTGGTCTGGTGAGATACGAACCGTCTCCAATCCAAATTCAGCCCGTGAATACTTGACTCACCGTTTTCCATCGGCGCCTCGATCTGCTCAAAAGAATCGTAGCGATGGCTCCAAAAATTCGACCAATACGCCATATTCAACGCGTTTATGTCATCGTTGTATTTGGCACGCAAAAATTCACGGAATGCATTTTGACACAGCGGGCAAAAACATTCTCCGCCGTACTCGTTGGAAATATGCCATGCGATAACGGTCGGGTTGTTTCCGTACTGCTCGGCAAGTAACGTATTGATCTGTCTTACCTTTTCACGGTATACGGGGGACGTAAAACAATGGTTGTGCCGAAGTCCAAACTGCATTCTTTCCCCGCGCCGATTGACGCGCAACACCTCCGGGTAGGTTTCCGCCATCCAATGGGGGCGCGCTCCGGAAGGGGTGGCAAGCACCACTTTTCCGCCGTTGTTTCCGATCTTCTCAATGATCCGATCCAAATAGGAAAAGTCATACTTTCCTTCTTCGGGTTCCAACGTTGACCACGCAAAAATCCCCACGGTCATTTCATTGCAATTTGCTTCTTTCATCAAGCGCATATCCTCGTCCCAAACCGAGGGATCAAAGCTCCATTGATCCGGATTGTAATCCGCACCGTGTAAAAAATGCGGAAACGATTCGTTGATGTACTGTTTTTCCATA
>CAYPIV010000001.1:6532-16707 GCA_964410895.1 uncultured Ruminococcus sp.
TTGATCGGAGAGGTGCCGAAATACCGTTTGAACTGATGCATAAAATGGCTTTTTTGCATCAAAGAGATCCGCGTCAGTTGCTCCAAAGACAAATTTTCCGCATAATGTTCATCGATATAGAGTTTGGTTTGCAGCAACAGTTTTTTCGTATCGATCTTCGGATCCGCTTCGCCTATCGTGCGCGGTGTTTGAAACAGGCGGATCAAGTCGATCAGCAAAACCGTCAGCAATGCCTGCACTTTGGTGTAATAATCGCATTGCTCGTTTTGCAATTCAAACAGGATCTGCCGGATCGTGAAAAAAATACCGTTTTCTTCCGTGCCGAAAGAATGGTGTTCAAAAGCTTTTTCCGATATTCCGTTCGGTTTTGCCCCCTCGAAGTTCAAGCGATCCACCCGAAAATTGTAATATACCAACGCTTCATCCGGATCGTTTGAATACTGACAGTGTTCGTGTTCCGCGTTGACCACAACAATATCGTGCGCACGGATCGGGACCGTATCTCCGTTACATTCGAAAAAACCTTTTCCGCTTTTGAAATAAAAAAATTCCATGTGCGGATGCTTGTGAACGCGAACTTCGCTGCGCAACCCGTTTTGCACTTCGCTGAACGTCAAAAGCAACGGATCCGCACTGAAAAAATCGGTCTCGCCGATCCGTTTGTCCCCGACAAAAAAGCGGTGATAAGAATATGCCACCGTCGCGTCCCTCCTTTTGGAACATTTTATCACAAAAATGCATGCATGTCAAGGCAGAAATGCCATGTCACGGAAAAAATGAGCAATTTTGTTATAATTAAAAACAATATTGTTATTGCAAGGAAGAAACGGGAACGATAAAATATAAAGCAAGGGAGTATGTTTCCGTCGGCTGCGTGCAAAATATCCGTACCGTTCGAAAAATGCTTCTTTCAGATCGATTCCGAACAAGAAAACCGCGTCTGCGGAAAGACAAGGAGTTATTATGAAACAAGAATTGCAAAACAAGATTTTGGTTCCCGTCATTACCCCGTTTAAGGAAAATGGCGAAGTGAACTATGAAGCCCTGAAGAAACACGTTCGCTATGTATTGGATTGCGGTGCGGACGGTATTTATCCCGGCGGTTCCTCTGCCGAGTGCTTTTTTATGAACGATGCGGAGAGAGAACAGGTCATGGAGACCTGCATTGATGCCGCAGACGGTGCGTTTGTCGTAGCCAACGTCAGCGCCATCGGTTCTCACAACACCGAAAGATTTGCAAGACATGCAGAGAAAAAGGGTGCGAATGTGATCTCCAGCGTTCCTCCTTTCTACTATGGTTACAGCTTTGACCAGATCAAGAATTTCTACAACGATCTGGCAGACAGCGTAAACATTCCTACCATGATCTACAATTTTGGCAGCGGTTTCAGCGCTTCCCAATTCGACAGCCTGTTGAAAAACGAAAAGATCAAGTACATTAAGTACACCGCCACCGATTATTACACCATGGAGCAGATCTGCTCGCACTCCGACGTTTGGGTATACTCCGGCAAAGACGAGTGTTTCCTTTCCGCTCTTTCTCAAGGTGCCGACGGCGGTATCGGTACGTCTTTCAACTACATGGTAAAGAAATTCATCGAAATCCAAAAGCTGTTCAAACAAAACAAGATGGCAGAGGCTTTGAAAGTTCAACACGCTTGTAACGAAGTGATTCGGATCACCTGCGAAGTCGGACTTCTCAGTGCCGTGAAATATTGCACGACCGTGGTTTCCGGAAATGATGTCGGAGCCGCTCGTCGTCCTTTCGATCCTCTCACCGCTGAAGCAAAGAAGAGACTCGAAGTTGCTTTGGCTGAAAACGGCATGATGAACTGAGAAATAATACAAGACCGTAAATCAAGAGGGAACATTCTTCGGAAGTTTGCAAACAAGCGAACTTCCGAGGGATCGCGGTCCCTCTTTTTTTTGCGTGTCAAAGCCGTACCAACGCCAACCGGGGTTGCCCGAACAAAACGGGAGCCTTTCCCATCAAAAAAGCTGCCGATGCACAAACACAGCTGTGCATCGGCAGTTTTTTGGGATCAGGATGAAAAGATCTCCGGGTCGATCTTACGATCGCGGAAATAAAATTCTCGATCCCTGTCACCGATTTCACGAAGAACACGGCACGGATTGCCGACTGCCACCACATTGGCGGGCAAATCCTTTGTAACAATGCTTCCCGCGCCGACCACGGTTCCGTCTCCGATGCTGATACCGGGCAACACGATCACTCCCGCCCCCAGCCAACAGCATTTGCCGATCCGAATCGGTAAATTGTACTGATATGCGGATTCGCGCAACTCCGGCAAAATGGGATGTCCTGCCGTAGCCAAGGTCACGTTGGGACCGAGCATGGTTCCGTCTCCCACGGAGATCTCCGTATCATCCACCAAAGTCAGATGAAAATTGGCATATACCCCTTTTCCGAAATGCACATGCCGACCGCCCCAATTGGAATACAGCGGCGGTTCAATGTAACATCCGGAGCCGATCTCCGCAAACATCTTTTTTAACAATATCTCCCGCTTTTCGAATTCCGAAGGTCTGGTGGCATTATAATCATACAGCAATTTCAGCGCCTGCATTTGCTCTTTCATGAGTGCCTCATCGGAAGAAATATAGAGCTCGCCGGTATGCATTTTTTGCTTGCAGTCGCGCATCATTCCGTTACCGTCACGATCTTTGCAACGCGGATCACAAGATCCCTGCCGTAGGGGAACGGCTTTGTGTGGAACACTGCCTGTTCGCCCGTTTGCTCAAAATCGATCGATTCTCCGTTATCCAACCATTCTGCGCGAACGACTTTTCCTTCTACCGAAAACGAAGGATCCATTGCCTGCGGATTGGAAGCTAAGGTAACATTCACGTTTCCGGAACGGGGCATATCAAAGCAAAACAGATAATATGCTTCCTCATTGCGTAAAACAAAACTGCCGTCGGTTCCGCCCGTAATGGTCAAATCGGTCGGGTACGGTGTACGGATGGCTTCTTCATTGTATTTGACCCACTGTCCGATCACTTCAAAAACGGCTTGATCGATCTTACGAAGCGATCCGTCCGCTTTCGGTCCTACGTTCAGCAACATATTGGCACCGTACTTGCGGCACTGTGCCAATTCGCGAATAAAATGAGCAGGAGACTCAAAGTGAAAGTCATCCGATGCGTAACCCCAATGAACCCCTAAGGTTTCGCACATTTCCATGGCAAGATATTTCGGATCGCCCTCCCGATTGATAGCAGACGGGAGTCCGCGCTCAAAGGTTACGCTGTCAAGCTCGATATGCCCTTTCTTTCCGCGGGCAACCAAACCGGTGTTATTGACAATAATGCAATGCGGCTGATATTTTCGAATAACACCGTACAACGCATCTTCTTCCCAATCATCGTCCGGGCGATCCCACATGCCATCAAACCAAAGTCCGCCGATCTCTCCGTAATTCTTGCAAAGCAGCTCCACACTGTCCCGCAAATATTGCAGATATTTACGAAAGTCCTCGCCGAAGCATGTCACTCTCGTACACGGATAATGCCAATCGACCAATGTGTGATAAAAGAACGGAATGATATCCTGCTTGCGGCAGGCATCCGCAAATTCCCGAACAAGATCTCGCCCAATGGTATGTACGGTATCGTATTCATTCAACCCACAGGTATCAAACAACGAAAAACCGTCATGGTGGCGCGTTGTCAACGTGATATATTTGCAACCGGCATCTTTAGCAACCGAAACCAAGTTTTCTGCCCAATCAGGATCGGGATTGAACTTTTCAACAGCCTCTGCATTGTACCGCTCATACGGAATATTGCAAAGCAATTTTGCCCATTCCCCTCTTCCAAGTACGCTGTAAGCGCCAAAATGAACAAACATTCCGAAACCGAGTTTTTCAAAATCCTTTACTTCTTTGCGAATCAGCATATTTTTTCTCCTTTAAATTTCAAGATTTCAATCATTTCTTCCGTATGTTCGCATTTCACTGTTTGATACCGAAAAGTGCGGAAAGACCGATCACGGTACCGACAGTATACCACAGTTCGGAACCATTGTCAAGGTGTTCCCGAACATTCGAAAGATCAACCGAATAACTCTTCCAAATAGCGCACGGCATCCATGGCATTCGGTGCATACCGATCCGCACCGATCCGCTGTGCATATTCCTCGGTCAACACCGCGCCGCCGACCATCACTTTGCAATGCGGAACTTTCTCGTGCAACAACCGAACCGTTTCTTCCATGGCGGGAACCGTTGTGGTCATCAAGGCGCTGAGCCCGACGCAGGCAGCTCCGGTCCGCTTGACTGCCTCCGGCACCGCTTCCGGCGGAACATCCTTGCCGAGATCGCATACGGGATATCCGTAATTTTCGATCAACAGTTTCACGATATTCTTTCCGATATCGTGAATATCGCCTTTTACCGTAGCCAAAATGACCGTCGGGCGATTCGGCTGCACGGCATCGGCGGAAACACTCATTTTGATCTTGATCTCTTCAAACGCACACTTTGCCGCCTCCGCACTCATCAGCAATTGCGGAAGATATACCGTTTTTTCTTCAAATCCGCGTCCGACTTCGTCAAGGGCGGGAATGATCTCCTGTTTCACCACAGCCAGCGGCTCTGCCGTTTCCAACAAACAACGCGTCTGCTCGGCGGCGACCCGCTTTCTTCCCTCAACGATCGCCGTGCGCAAAAGAGACGAATGGGACTCGGTTTGTTCTGTGTGCGGTTTGGAATCGGACGGAACGACAGTTCCCGCAGTTTCTTCCCGCAAACTTGCCGCAAAACGCAAATACGATCCGCAATTCGGATCCTGCCCGTGCAATGCGCAGAACGCATAATAGGATTTCATCATCGCAGTCTGCTCGGGATTCAAAATGGCTGCGGACAATCCCTGTTCCAAAGCGCATGTAAAAAACGTGCTGTTTAACACTTCGCGGTACGGCAGTCCGAACGATACGTTGGAAACACCGAGAGAAGTTCGGCATCCCATTTCGTTCAAGCGCCGAACGGTTTCCAAGGTCACGATCGCCGCCTGCTTGTCGGCACTGACCGCCATTGCAAGCGGATCAAAGATCAGGTCTTTTTTTGCAATACCGTAAGAAGAGGCAACTTGAAGGATTCGGAATGCAATCCGCACGCGTTCTTCCGTTGTATCCGGAATTCCGTTCTCATCCAACGTCAAAGCAATCACGGTTCCCCCGTACTTTTTGACCAACGGAAAAACGGCATGCATGCTTTCTTCTTTCCCGCTGACCGAATTGATCAAGGCTTTTCCGTTGTAGCGACGCATGGCGCGTTCCATGGCATCCCGATCGGAAGTATCCAATTGCAAAGGCAATGCCGTTACCGCCTGCAATTCCTCAACGACCTGTACCAACAACGAAGCTTCCTCCACATCGGGAAGTCCGACATTGACATCCAAAATATGTGCCCCGCAGGCTTCCTGCCGCAATCCTTCCCGCAACAGATAATCCATATCCCGTTCCCGCAAAGCTTGCTGAAAGCGTTTTTTTCCGGTCGGATTGATCCGCTCACCGATCAATACGGGAGTTTCGCCAAAACGGACCGCGTGGGTATAAGAGGAAACACAGGTTCTGTTTTTCTCCGTAAGCGGGGGTACGGGAATTCCGTTTAAAGCCTGGAAAAGAGCCTGCAAATACTCCGGAGATGTTCCGCAACAGCCGCCGACGATGCGAACTCCTTGTCGGACGGTATCGACGACCTCCTCGACAAATTTCGTCGCTTTCACATCGAAAACAGTCTTTCCGTTTTCTTCCCGCGGCAACCCCGCATTCGGTTTCAGCAATACGGGGATCGATGCACACCGCAGCAGTTCATCCACCACCGGTCGCAATTGTTGCGGTCCGAGCGAACAGTTGGCTCCGATCGCATCCGCGCCCATGCCTTCCGCCAATGCCACCATCGCTTCCGGCGTTGCCCCCGTCATCAAATGCCCGTCGGCTCCGTATGCATTGGAGACCAATATCGGCAAATCGGAATTTTCTTTTGCCGCCAACAAAGCCGCTTTGGTCTCGTAGCAGTCGTTCATGGTCTCGATCAGGATCAGATCCGCTCCGAAGCGAACTCCCAAACGAACGACATGTGCAAACGCGGAAACGGCATCCTCGAAATCCAGATCGCCGAACGGTTTGAGCAATCTCCCCGTCGGTCCGATGTCCAATGCCAAATACCGCTCTCCCCCAACCCGTTTGCGCGCACGGTCGGCATTTTCAAATGCCGACCGAATGATTGTTTCCAATTCCGCATCGCCGAAATGAAAGGGATTTGCGCCGAACGTGTTGACGCAGACCGCATCGCTTCCCGCCGCAAAATAAGCAAAATGGATCTCCTCAATCACCTCCGGATGCGTAAGGTTCCAACGTTCCGGAGATTCGCCGGCGCCAAGTCCCCGCTCTTGAAGCAGTGTCCCCATGCCGCCGTCCAACCGAAAAATGCCGTTTTTGAATCGTTCTCTGATGGTTTTGGTATTTTGTTTCATGGCTATCCTCTGTGTTTTATACCAATCGTCCTTCCGCACATCCTTTGCGGGATACGCTTGGATTTGTTTCGTTTTCTTGTTCTACCCCCGCAACGGCAGTAACCGATTTGGAAGGTGACATGGTCAGACTTTCATTTAAAAAAATGCCGATCTGCCGACCGCAGTCCAAAATGCGGATCCATTCTTTTTGCACCTGCAAAGGAAGATCCCCATACCCCGCGCTGAAGCGCGGACGTAAACGCTGTCCGAGCGGTCGCAACCGTTCGCCGTACTCCGCACAGAACGCATCGCACAGCGCCTCCACCCGTTCCGCCCCAAGTGCCTGCAAGCACAGCGCGCGTGCGGGCGAGAGACGGCTGTTGCGCACGATCAAGCGATCGATACCGATCCCGACCGTTGCGGCAAATAAGACCGCATTTCGACAGCCGGACAACGCTTTTTCCAAATCTCGGCTTTCCATCGCTTCTCCGTTCAGCAACAAGGTACCTTTCTTCCAAGTGATCGGCAACACCGTGTAACAAACCGCCGCTTCCGCAAATGTTTGTGTACATTCCGAAAGCACCTGCATCAGCAGTTCCTCCGTTGCCGAGTTCGGCTCCCGACACCCCATGTAACGCAAAACTTCTTTTCGATCGACCGCAGGCAATTCGGCTTGAAATTTCCAAATCACCGCGTTTCTTCCTCCTTACCGATGATCTCGGAAAGGTTGCGTTGAATCCTTGCCGCCACTTCGGGCTTGTTCATGGAATATACATGAACATGAGCCAACCCGTTTGCATACAGATCGATGATCTGGTCGGTCGCATACGCGATTCCCGCCTGCAACATTGCCGCAGGATTGCTCCCGAAAGTATCCACCAATGCCTTAAACCGTTGCGGCATGAAAGATCCGGATAATTTTAAAGCGCGTTCTACCTGTTTGGCATTGGTGATCGGCATGATCCCCGGAATCACCGGCACGGTAATTCCCGCTTCTCGGATCTTGTATAGAAAATTATACAACAACTGATTGTCAAAAAACATTTGTGTTGTCAGAAAATCGCATCCGGCATCGACCTTTTCCTTTAAGTGCCGAATATCCTCGCGCTGATTGACGCTTTCCGGATGGATCTCGGGGTAGCACGCGGCACCGATGCAAAAATCCGCTCCCGATTCCCGCAATTCGGAGATCAACTCCACGGCATAACGGTAATCCCACTTTGTACGGTCCTCATGCAGACGCTCCTGCGGGATATCGCCTCGCAAAGCCATCACATTTTCGATTCCGGCTTCTTGCAACGCGGCGATGGCATTTCTGACCGTTTCTTTGGTGGAAGAAACGCAAGTCAAATGCGCCAACGTGGAAACGCCGTATTTTTGTTTGATGTCCGACGCTAATTTTCGGGTGTAACAGCTGGTCCCGCCTCCCGCTCCGTAGGTCACACTCATAAAGGACGGGTGTAACTCGGCAATTTGAAACACCGCAGATTCCACACTTTCGAATGCCGCATCCGTTTTCGGCGGAAACACCTCAAAGGACAGCGATCTGGCATCCCGCTTCCATACTTCCGTTAATTTCATTGGATCCTCCTTTATGGTTTTTCGAATCGATCGGCTGACATTCCGCAGATCGCCTGTTTGTACGTTCGGTCGGCTGAAGAACACGAGATATCCGGCAAGCAAAGAGCATACAAATCCTTAGCACACTGCTCCATGTGCCGCTGAAATACGGCGCTCTCTTCCTTTGGATAATCGGCAGCTCTGGTAACGATCGGGATCTTACAACTTTTTCGGATCGATGCCAAAAACGCGTATCCCCGTTTCGTGGCGCAAAGTAAGCGCGTATATGCCGGCGTTCTTCTCAGATCCTCCGGAGCAACCTTGGTCAGCGCAAACAAAATTCCCCTTTGCAACCGCGCGCGAGGATATTTTTTGGTACCGGCATTTGCAAGAAAATCGTCCAACGTTCCGACTTGACGCGACACGGCACACATCCGTGCTCCCAACCCGCCGGAAAGCTCGGCAATTCGTTCTGTCGATTCCTTTGGCAGAAGCCGAAACGTCCCCAAGATCAACCGTTCGGCATAGATCCAATCCGCGGGCGCCGTTCCTTTTTTTCGTTCTCCGTCCAAATATTCGACACCGATCAAAGGCAATTCGGCAAACGGATCTTCCGACGTGTTCGCCCGCAGCCGTTGCCGCAAAGCCGTAGAGGACGGATACTCGGCTCCCGAAAGCTCCGCACTTCGGTATGCCGCACCCCGGCGGCGCACCGTGCGCGGAATCAAATTTGCATGTAACGCACGGATGGCGCGCAAATAAGCAATGGCAAGCAGATCATTGGAGCCGAGCGGATCGGTTTCGTGCGGCTCTGCTTCCGAAAGCAACCGTACATACCGTTCCGCCGTTCCCTGCTCGGAGCGGGTCCCCGCGATATACCGCTTTTGAAAATCAGCTCCGTCCGCAATCTCCGCAAGGCGGGAAAGCCGTTCCGCATCTCCGCATTCGGAACCGAACCAAAGTTCGTCCACCCCCAATGCGGACAAAATCGAGATCCCCGCCTTTGCAAAAAATTCCGCTCCCGCGGAACAAAACGGAAACGGAAGCTCCAAAACCAGATCCGCACCGTTTTCACACAGGATTCTTGCGCGCACTTCCGCAGGGAATACGGCGGGCTCTCCCCGCTGTACAAAATCTCCGCTCATGACGCAGACGACGGTTTCCGCACCGCTCGCCTTGGCGCATTGCAGCAAATACCTGTGCCCTTCGTGCATCGGATTGCATTCGCAAATAATTCCCGCTGTTTTCACACGGTTCTCCTTTCGCAAAGCCCCGCTTTGCCTTTTTCATCTTTTGCATTATAGCATTTCCAACTGCCTTTGTCAACGAAAAAACAAACAAAACCGAGAAATTTGGATTCGAATTCTCAAAAAACTATTGACAAAAGCGCTTTGGGAAGGTATAATAGTTCATATCGCATTTTGTGTCAGCCGAAACGGAGGTGGGGATCGTGATATTGGATATGCGAGCCATGCTTCGCGGCGAGATCGACCGCATGTCGATCGACTATCTGCTTTCCCCGAATTTTCCGAACAGTGCAGAGTTTGTCGGAGACGCGCATGTGGCGGGAGAAATCACCGACAAGGCGGGATATATGTTCCTTTCCCTGACGGTAACGGTTCCCTATCAAACCGTATGTGCACGTTGTTTGGCGCCCGTCAGCGGTGACTTTACCATCCGTTTGGAACGGACGGTTGCCGCCGAGGGAACACTCACCGAGGAACAGCTGGAAGAAAACGCGGACGAATATGCCGTGATCCGAAACGGAATGCTTGATTTGGACGAGGAGATCTGCGAAGAACTTTTGCTCTCCTTTCCCATGCGTTTTCTTTGTCGGGAAGATTGTCCCGGACTGTGTCCGAAATGCGGCAAACCGCGCGCCGACGGCGATTGCGGATGTCCGAAATTCGAACCCGATCCGCGACTTGCCGTCCTGAAACAGTTGCTTGACAAAAATGAGGAAGAGAATCATGAAACGCAATCGCACAACACTGTGCGTGATGAGGAGGTGTAGACATGGCAGTACCAAAGAAAAAAGTATCAAAAGCACGCAGAGACAAGAGACGCTCCAACAACAGCAAGCTCTCTATGCCGGGAATGGCAAAGTGCTCTAACCCTGCATGTGGGGAATTTGTAAA
>CAYPIV010000001.1:16807-36743 GCA_964410895.1 uncultured Ruminococcus sp.
TCTCTATGCCGGGAATGGCAAAGTGCTCTAACCCTGCATGTGGGGAATTTGTAAAAAATCACTGCGTATGCAAGGTTTGCGGCTTTTACAACGGCAAGCAGGTCCTTGATGTAAAGAAGGACGCTTGAGTTCCGTACACCGAAAAAGACTATTGCGCATCAGAAACGTGCTTGCAATAGTCTTTTTTCATGCGTTCGATCCAAAAAAATTACAGAGAGCGGAACGTTTCAAAAAACATTCCGCGATCAACGACAACGGAGAGATTTTATGAAACATTTTTTGAAAAGCGGCATTGCGGCATTGACCGTCCTCACGGTCATCCTATCCGCCTTTCTGCCCTGCTTTGCAGAGACAGATACCTTTTCGTATTCCACATCCGCAAACAGCGGAATTCGAAATACCGTTTGTACCACATTGGACGGGACCGGTGCATCCGATTACTACACCGGCAGTTATGCCTATTCTCTGCTTTCCGAACTGTCGGAAACAGCACTTTTAAACAGCTTACGTACCCTCATGTCGGATACGCATACCAAACAAACCACCTATGCCAATTGCCGTGATTATGCCACGATCACCGACTGCGAGAACGAAAACGGCAAGATCACAACGCTCTACACTTCCTATCAAACCGCAAAAAGCGAGTTCGACGGCGGGAAAGGTTGGAACCGTGAGCATGTTTGGCCCAAAAGTCTCGGCGGATTTAACACGGACGGTGCCGGTGCGGATCTACACCATATTCGCCCTTCCGAGAACAGTACCAATACCGATCGCGGGAATAAAAAGTACGGGTACGTCACGAACGGGACCCAATCCGTCGGAAATCTCAGCGGTATTTTCGGGGGAACGTTCGATACGGTCTATTATGAACCGGATGACAGCGTAAAGGGAGATGTTGCTCGGATCTGTCTTTACGTTTACGTACGCTGGGGCGGCGAATATGCCAAATCGAGCAATTTGAACAACGTGTTCCAAAGCATTGATGTGCTTTTGGAATGGTGCGCTTTGGACCCCGTAGACACTTGGGAGATGGGGCGAAACGAAGTTGTGGAACACATTCAAGGCAATCGAAACGTGTTTATCGACTATCCGGAGTTGGCATGGAAACTGTTCGGGAAAGAAGTTCCCGACAATTTGGTCACTCCCTCGCAAAACACAACCGCAGATTCTTCCTGTCACCATGCGCACACCGCCGTCAAGTACGCGCAAGAAGCCACGTGCGGTCAAAACGGTTATTCCGGAGACCTGTACTGCTCCGACTGTGACACGCTGCTGTTGGGAGGAAGCACGATCGAGGCAACGGGTGCACATACATGGGGAGAATGGGAAACGAACACCGAAACCGAACAAAAACGTGTTTGCTCCGTTTGCAAAGCGGAAGAGACCCGCACCGTTACCCCAAATACCTGTCCCCATGCACATACGGAATATCACAACGCAAAAGGCGCAAATTGTACGGAGGCCGGATACAGCGGGGATCTGTATTGCTCGGACTGCGGAGCACTGATTGCATCCGGGAACGAAATTCCCATTTCCGGGAACGAACACGATTTCGACGATTGGATCGCGTCCGGATCTCACAGCATCCGCACCTGCAAACGATGCGGCACGCAAGAAAGCAATGACGGCAACGTACAGGATCCTACCCATGCCGGATGTGCCGCAACCGCAGTCGGGAACACTTCCCTGTTGCTCAGCTTTTGCTTGGCGGCATTTGCGGTCGGAAAACGAAAGCGTTAAATGGAAATCAAAATAAAAAAGCGGAGCGGACGATGCTTGACATTGTCCGCTCCGCTTTTCGGTTTGACTGCCCCCGAAGCAGTGAAATGAGTTCCTATCGGATCGATCCGCGGTAGCCGAGATCGACGGTCTCTGTTCCGATCGCATCAGCAAAATATGCGAATGATCTTTCTCGGGCATTTTTCCGCACAGGCTCCGCATCCGATGCATTTGGTTTGATCGATCGCCGCAATCGAATCCGTCACTTGAATCGCTCCCACAGGACAGTTCTTTTCGCAAATTTTACAGGCGATGCACCCTGCCGTACAAAATGTCCGCACACATGCACCGGGTTCCCGTGACGAGCAAGACACACAATAAGTCCCCGAAACGGGAACCAATGCGATCAAATGTTTCGGGCAAGCCGAAACGCAAGCACCGCATCCGGTACATTTTTCAAGATCCACTTTGGCAATTCCGTCCACGATCCGCATGGCTTGATATTTGCATACAGAAACACATGTACCGAGACCGATACATCCGTTGGGACATACTTGCGGTCCGCCGCTCAGTTTTTCCGCGGCAACACAATCCCGTGCACCTTCGTAGCGATACTTGCGAACCGCGGTTTTCGAATCACCGGAACACAACACATGGGCATGCATCGGGACATAGGATTCCTTTGGCAATCCCATCAGTTCCGCAATCGCCGCCCTGCCGCTTTCGGAACAGGCACGGCAAGCTCCCGGTGTTGTTTTTCCGTCCGCGATCGCTTCTGCCAAAGCAGCACATCCGGAATATCCGCATCCGCCGCAGTTTGCCCCCGGCAATTGCTCCAATATTTTCGGGATCCTTTCATCCGTTTTCACGGCAAACACATGTGCCGCGATCGACAGCAAAATGCCGAATACAACCCCCATCCCCGCAAATACAGCCACCGGGATCAAAATATCAAATACGTGCATCGTCTCCTCCACTCTTTCTTTCCCGTTCCCGAAAATCAAAAGCGAATCCCGGAGAAACAGGAAAATACCATTGCCAACAATCCCGCCGTGATCAGCGTCAGCGGGAACCCTTGAAACGCGCGTGGCGGCTCCGCGTCCGCTAAGCGGGCACGCAATCCCGCAAACACGGTAATTGCCATCGTAAAACCGATCGCCGCGGAAAAACCGAAACATACCGCACGGATCAGGTCATACTGCTTTTGTGCGATCAGCAACGCCGAGCTGAGGACCGCACAGTTGGTCGTGATCAACGGCAAATAGATTCCCAACGCACCGTACAGTGCGGGAAGAAACCGGCGCAAGAGCATCTCCATAAATTGAACCAATGCGGCAATGACCAAAATAAACGCAATGGTTTGCAAATACTGCAGTCCGAACGGTTCCAACAAAAAGCGATTGACCGCCCACGTGACCGCAGCGGATACCGTCATTACAAAGGTCACAGCCATCCCCATTCCCAATGCCGTGTCCGGTTTTTCGGATACTCCCAAAAACGGACAGCAACCGTAAAAACGGGAAAAAATGAAATTTTCCACCAGAACAGCGGAGAACATGATCCATAAAACACTGCCTTCGTTCATTTCCGGTTCTCCTTTTCTTCCGTTTGCGCGTGTTGCTCCTCGTTCCTGTCATACTGCGATCTGATCTTGGAAACGCTTGCACGGTCCGCCACGGTATTTCTGACCTTTTGGACCGCTGCGATCAAAAATCCAAGCGTAATAAATGCGCCTGCGGGCAACAGAAAAAACGTCATTTTAGGGTAACTCTGCGGAAGAACGGAAATTCCGAACCATGTTCCGTTTCCGAGGATTTCCCGCACGGATGCCAGCAAACAAAGGGAGACCGTAAATCCAAGTCCCATGCCCAATCCGTCCACCATGCTCGGCAGAGGCTTATTTTTGGAAGCAAACGCTTCCGCTCGCGCCAAGATGATACAGTTTACAACGATCAAAGGAATGAACAACCCCAAGCTTTGATACAGAGAGAAAAAGTATGCCCGCATAAAAAGTTCCACAGCGGTCACAAAGCCGGAAATGACAACAATGAACGCCGCAATGCGGACCTCGTTCGGAATCAGCTTTCGAAGCAGGGAGATAAACAAATTGGAAAAGATCAATACGGCTGTTGCCGCCAATCCCATTCCGATGGCATTCTCCACGGAGGTCGTTACGGCAAGTGTGGGGCACATTCCCAAAAGTTGGACCAATGTCGGATTCTTGTCCAACAGTCCCTCTTTCAATTGTTTGATGTATTTATGCAATCCGCTCCTCCTGTTCCGTATACACACGAAGAACTTCGGTTGCGCGGTTCACACCGTTCAACACGGCTTCGGAGCTGACCGTGGCGCCGGAAACCGCGTCCACATCTCCTCCGAATGCGTCCCCGAATGTCAAAGATCCGCTTTTACCTTCATATTGCGACAGATAATCCGCATTTCCCACTTTGGCTCCCAATCCGGGAGTTTCGGAATGTGAAATCAGCTGTACACCGAGAATCGTTCGATCGGCGGAATATCCGACCATCAAGGTCATTTCCCCGCCGAAGCCGGAAGATGTCAACTGTACACAGTAGCCGATCAGATCTGCATTTCTGTAAACCGTATAGATCACGGCATCCTCCGCAGAATCGGTTCGATATGTCAGATCTTCACATTGAAAAACGTTTTGGATCGCCGATAATTTCCGCTTTTCAACATTTTTTTCGTATGGCTCCAACGTGATCCCGTAAACAAAAGCCAACATCGCCGCGACCAACGCACTGATCAAAAGTAATTTGAAACCGACTGTCAGGATATGACGTATCGTACGATCGGACGTTCGAATCGTTTGCTTTCCGTTTCTCATGCAGTGTCTCCCTTCCCGCTGTCCCG
Organism: uncultured Ruminococcus sp.; assembly: GCA_964410895.1. Taxonomy (GTDB): domain Bacteria; phylum Bacillota; class Clostridia; order Oscillospirales; family CAG-272; genus UMGS1865. The sequence continues at coordinate 21,401 of CAYPIV010000001.1, forward strand.
ACGCTTTTTCCGCCAAGTCCTGCCGAAAACACGAGGTTTGGTTGCCATATCCAAATACCAAACCAACGTATTCATGATCAAGATCGCAAAAGACACTCCTTCACGGTACCCGGAAAAGTAGCGAAGAAACACCGTTAAAAGACCGCACCCGATCCCGTAAAGCAACCGTCCGAGCGGGGTGACGGGAGAAGTTACATAATCGGTCGCCATAAAAAAGGCTCCCAAGATCAATCCGCCGCTGCAAAGCGAAGCCGTCGCAAACGAAAGTCGCCCCATGTCTCCTCGCGGAAACAGAAACGTCAATACGGCAACAGTCCCCAAAAACGCAATTGGGATCTGCCAAGCAATCACTTTCCGCAACAGGAGATAGATGCCGCCGACCAACAGCAGAAAAGCGGAAACTTCCCCAATACACCCACCGGTCTTTCCGAAAAAAAGATCCGACAAGCGGTATCCCGACTCAAACAAGGTACCCGTTTTCAATGCATGCAACGGCGTTGCTCCGATCACACCGTCCGGTGTGGAAAAGACCGTCATTCGATCGGTCCATGTCAGCAACAAAAACACACGGGCTGCCAATGCGGGATTCAACACGTTCTTTCCGATCCCTCCGAACAACTGCTTCACCACAACAATGGCAAATACCGATCCGACCGCAGCCGCGTACAACGGAGTTTCGGAAGAAAGATTCAAACCAAGCAACAAACCCGTGACCGCTGCCGAGCAATCGGAGATCGTCACCGGTCGATGCAACAGGATCTGCGTCAATGTTTCCGAGAGTACGCAACCGACGATGCAAGTCAATATCAAAAACGCCGCGCGGATCCCAAAGCAGTAAATTCCCCAAACCGTGGCAGGCAAAAGAGCCACCAGCACCTCTTTCATCACAGAAGCCGTACTGTTACGGCTTCTGATGTGCGGTGAAGCGGAAACCGTCAGCAAAGGAACCTCCCGCGGAACCGATGCAACGTTTCGCTTTGGTTCCGCGGCAGGCAATGCCGCCGTATTCACCTCCGACTCGATCCGTTTGTGATCCATATGGGTCTCCTTTCAAAAAAAGATCATTGCATTTGCTTGTTACGCAAGGTATTTTTCGCAACACGAATATACTGTACGATCGGTACTCCGGCAGGGCAATGATACGTACAAGTTCCGCATTCAACACAGCTCATCACATGCATCCGGAAAGCCTCGTCGTAGCGGTGTGCCATCGCATGGCTTGCCAAATAGTTCGGCATGAGGTGCATAGGACAATGCTTGACACACATTCCGCAATGCAAACAATTGCCGTAATCGGAACTTAGCGCATCCCGTTCCGCCGAAAACGCAAGCAATGCCGAAGTGCCTTTGGTAACGGAGCCTTCTATATCCCACTGCGCGACCCCCATCATCGGGCCGCCGCTGATCAACTTTTTCGGTTCTCGGATGTATCCTCCGCAGAATCGGATCAGTTCGCTGTACGGCGTCCCCAACGGTGCCCGAACATTCATCGGCGTTCGGATACAGTCCCCGGCAACCGTCACGATCCGGCTGACCAAAGGAATGCCTCTGTAAAATGCTCTGGAAACGGCAGACGAGGTCTCGGCATTTATCACTAAGTACCCCATGTCCGCCGGCAACTTGCCGTACGGAATTTCTTTTTTGGAAAGCGCATAAATGATCTGTCGTTCATCACCTTGCGGATATTTTGTTTTCATAACGCACAAACGGATCTTCGGCTTTTGGGCGATCTTTTCTTCCAACAGGCAGATCGCATCCCGCTTATTATCCTCCACAGCCAAAATGCCTTCTTCGGCTTGAATGGCATGCATCAAGATCTCCAATCCCTCGATCACCGTATCCCCGCGTTCCAACAGCAACCGATGATTTGCCGTAATGTACGGCTCGCATTCCGCGCAATTGACGATCACGGTACTTGCTTTTCCGATCGCACTTTGAACCTTGGCATATGTCGGGAACGTCGCTCCGCCAAGACCGCTGATCCCCGCGTTGCGGATCCGTTCGATGATCTCCTCGGCACTCGCATCCGCAAGGGTCCCGTTTCTCGGTTGAACGCTTTCGTGCCAAGTGTGCAGACCGTCGTTTTCGATCACAACATTCGGAACGGGAACCCCCTGCGCCGTATGGCGGATCACAATCTCTTTCACGGTTCCGGACACACTTGCATGGACCGGACACCCCAATCCGTCGGTCACGACCCCGATCTTCTGCCCGACGGTAACCGGATCGCCCTTTTGAACGATCGCCGTTGCGGGAGCACCGATATGCTGGGACAGCGGAATGGAAACGATCGGCGGCTCCGGCAAGCGGATTGTAGCACATGCGGCAGATTCCTTATGTTCCGGCAGGTGACTTCCGCCGCGGAAAGTATGCTTCATGAGCGTTTCTCCTTTCCGACGCCATTTTTTGATGGCTTGATTTGGTACAATTATAATATAAACACCGTTTCTTGTCAATGATTTTTTGTTATTTTGCATTGTTATCTTTTTAACACGGATCTCGTTTTGCCGGAAACATGGACTGTTTGAAATACATCGCAATCTGCCGCATATAACCTGCCATCCTCGTTAAAAGACACTTGCGGATCCAATTTGCACCGAACAACATTTCCTTTTCATCTGCTTTGATCTTCGGCAAAAGCGATCTTTCATCCGAAGCCGATACAGCCGTTCAAAGGTCCGACCGCATGGAAATAGGCGCCGAATTTCCCGTTGTTTCGCCGAAAAGCTGCCCCAAAAGCCGTTCTCCCCCTTGCATTTTTCCGCAAGCTGTGATAAAATGAAAGTACTATTTTTTGAAAACGGAGTGAAAATCGAATGAAACAAAAGCAAAACCGTTCCGGGTTGATCCGACGGTTCCTCCCATATTACAAAAAATACAAATGGATCATGGCAGCCGATCTCGTTTGTGCGGCGCTGACGACCGTTTGCGAACTGATCTTACCGATGATCGTTCGCGAGATCACCGGTGCCGCCACCGAGAATTTTGCCGCACTGACAGCGGAGCTGATCCTTCGTTGCGGAATTCTTTACATCGTCCTGCGGATCATTGACACCGCCGCCAACTATTACATGACGTCGGTGGGACACATTATGGGTACAAAGATCGAAAATGATATGCGACACGACCTGTTTTCGCATTTGCAAAAGCTTTCCTTTTCCTACTACGACAATGCCAAGGTCGGAACCCTAATGTCCCGCATTACCAACGATTTGTTTGATGTAACCGAATTTGCGCATCACTGTCCGGAAGAATTTTTTATTGCCGGGATCAAGATCGTTTGTTCCTTTTTGATCCTCTCCGCAATGAATCTGTGGCTGACTTTGATCATCTTCGCCGTCATTCCGGTCATGATCGCGGTGCAATTGTATTTCAGAAAGCGGATGCGAAGCAACTTTATCGAATCCAGAAAGCAGATCGGGGAGCTGAATTCACAGATCGAGGACAGCTTGTTGGGGATCCGCGTGGTAAAATCCTTCGCGCGCGAACCGCTGGAACAGGAAAAGTTTGACCGCGGCAACAAGGAATATTTGCGTTTAAAGACCGAACGCTACCGGATCATGGGGGGATTTCAGTCATCCACCCGCCTGTTTGACGGTATCATGTATATCATCGTGGTCGTTGCGGGCGCCTTTTTCATGTTAAACCGCTCGATCTCCCCTGCCGATTACGTGGCGTATTTGATGTTCGTGACCACACTGTTAACCTCCATTCGCCGGATCGTCGAATTTTCCGAGCAGTTTCAGCAAGGAATGAGCGGGATCGAACGATTTGCGCAGATTATGGATACCGAACCGGAGATTACGGATTCCCCCGATGCCGTTCCTTTGACCGATGTCAAAGGGGAAGTGGAATTTCGAAACGTGTCGTTCCGCTATGAATCCGAATCCAAAAGCGTTTTGCACGCTTTGAACTTAACAGTAAAAGTCGGGGAAAACATCGCCTTGGTCGGTCCTTCCGGAGGCGGAAAGACCACACTTTGCTCGCTGATCCCCCGTTTTTATGAAGTTTCCGGCGGGTCCGTTTGCATTGACGGTCAAGACATTCGCAACGTTACGCTGAATTCGTTGCGAAACAGCATCGGTACGGTTGCGCAGGACGTGTATCTGTTTTCGGGCAGTATTCGGGAAAACATTGCTTACGGCAAGACCGATGCCACCGATGCGGAAATCGAAGCCGCAGCCCGTCTTGCGGGAGCACACGATTTTATTTCCGCGCTTCCGGACGGATATCGAACCTATGTGGGAGAACGCGGCGTCAAACTGTCCGGCGGTCAAAAGCAACGGATCTCCATTGCTCGGGTATTTCTCAAAAACCCGCCGATCTTGATCTTGGATGAAGCGACTTCCGCGCTGGACAACGAAAGCGAGCATCTGATTCAACAGTCTTTGGAACAATTAGCAAAAGGACGTACCACCTTTACTATTGCGCACCGTTTGACAACGATCCGAAACGCCGATCGCATTTTGGTATTGACCGAAAACGGAATCGAAGAATCCGGCACCCACGAAGAACTGCTTGCCAAAAACGGGATCTATGCCGAACTGTACCGCATTTCTTCCTCTCTCTGATTTTCGAAAGGAGTATTTATGAAAATTTTGATCGCCTATGCTTCCAAATACGGTACCGTAACGGAGTGCGTCCAAAGATTGCAGTCGGAGCTCGGCAACTGCTCTCCCACCGTGGTCGATTTGGAAGAAGGAGCGCCGGATCCGTCTCAATACGACATTCTTCTTCTCGGCACCTCGGTCTACTTCGGAAAAGCACGTCCTGCCTTTCGGCAGTTTCTCAAAGAATACGGCTCCGTATTGGAACAAAAAACGGTCGGCTTGTTTTTTTGTTGCGGTCTGGCACACGAGCAGGAATACTATCAGGAACGAATCTTTCCGAAATCTCTGCGCGGTTCTGCATTTGCCACTCTTTATTTCGGCGGCGTTTTGAGGCAAAAACGCCCCTCTCTCATCGATCGCTTGTGGCTGCACAGCATGCGCTCTTCCATTTTGGAAAGTGAGATGGAAGATTTTGAGTATACCCCAAGCCTTCCCGGGATCCTTCCCGAGGCGATCGAAAAAATGGCAACCTATACAAAAGAGGTCATGATCCGCCGAAAAAGCGAAAATTGACAGTTTTATTTAAACAAACGATCTTCTTTTTTGTAATTATTAACAATTCAAAACAGTTGACAAATTGAATGAAGTGTGATATAATAATGTGGTGTTGGAGTGATGACCCATTAGCTCAGATGGCAGAGCACATGACTTTTAATCATGGTGTCCGGAGTTCGACTCTCCGATGGGTCACCAACTTTGGAACCGTTTCGGTTCTCACCCGATCTGCAACGGCGGTTACCGTTGCTTTCTTAATGTCAATATCTTCTCGAAAGGCGATCAAGGAATCGTTTTTCGGCATTGGTTGCAAGTCTCCACACAATCGGTATACAGTTTTTTCGGATTGTTCATATGCGTTGTGCCGCCTTGAGAAGCGGTCAGGCTTGCATTTTTTCATCGGTCGCGGCAGAATCGCGGTCGATTTTTTTATTTTTGCGGTTATCGGCTTGACTTGCAATCCTCCCTTAATATCCGTTCCGACGGACGGAGCGGTTGATCCGCACCGATGACCGATTCGGAACCGCAGGCATTCGGGAAGATACTTGCTTTTTCGGAAAAAGTCTTGACAAACAACCGCAAATATGCTACGATTAACATACGGACGACCCCGTTCCGCAATTTCAAGGAAAGGACACCTTATTTTATGATTGCCGATTCCATTCAAAATTTAGATACCTACGCTTCCGTTCACCCCCGATTTCCGAAAGCTTTCGCTTTTTTAAAGGAACTTCTCAAGAATCCTTTGGAAAACGGAAGATATCCTTGCCCCGACTGTGCGGAAGGCGAGATTTTTGCAAATGTCAGTTCCTACGATTCCCGTCCGATGGACCAAGCGATCATGGAAGTGCATCACAAATACATTGACATTCAAGTTGTGGTAAGCGGCGAGGAAAAGATCTATCTGCCCGCGCTGGAAGCCCCGAGCATTACAAAAGAGTTCAATGATGCCGGAGACTGCGCCATTTTCACCATGCCGGATCCAATGGCAAGCACCTGTTTGACATTGTCGGCTAACACCTTTGCCGTTTTTCTCCCCAATGAAATTCACGGACCGAACCTTGCGGCACGCGAAAGCGTTCCCGTTAAAAAGATCGTTGTCAAAGTTTTGAATTGATTTTTGCCATGATATCACCTTGTTTCTCAGAATTAGTATTTCCTCTCTCCAATACTAAATTCGGTATGCCCCTTTTCCACGAAAATTGACAGAATCCCCTTAGAGCAGATACTCAAAAAGCAAAAACTTTTTGAGGTTGCTTTAAGGGGGTTATTATTATGCAGAGGAAAACACGCCAAAACAAGAAATACAGCGTTGAATGAAGGACAGCGGCAGTAGATGCATATTTGCGAGGAAAAGGAAGTCAACGAGAATATGGAAACCGTTTGGAATATCGGCTGCCCTACACTCGGAGATGAGATCTTACGGTCAACGGTCATAGAGAATTTTAAGGAGCGCAACATCGTCAACAAAGAAATGACCGAGATTCAAAGGTGAAACAAGTTCGCCTATCATGCAGATACTTGAACTTAGATCCGTTATTCGCAGAAAATGCCCGAATTACGTTAAATCCATACCGGCGATTACCGCCGAGAATGTACTTAACAGAAAATTCAAAGCAACGGCTCCGTTTGAAAAGCGGTTGACCGATGTAACCGAATTTAATTATTACGTAGGTTCGGAGATCAAGAAACTCCATCTTACAGCAATACTTGATCTTTATGACAGGCGCATTCTTTGTCGCAGCCGCGTAACGAAGATCTCCCCTGCTACGCAGCAGGGGAGATGAATGATCTGTTCTTTTGTAGATCCTTTTCGTTTTTTATGCCGTCTGCTTGACAGGAGCACATGAAATGTCAATGGCTTTTTTACATTTTTCACAAATTGGGACGAAAGGAACTGCGTTTGGCGCGATAGTCAAGCGGACGCATGCCAAAATGCTTTTTAAAAACCGTACAAAAATGACTGCGGGAAGAAAAGCCCGTGTCACAGGCGATCTGTTCGATACTGTTGTTGGTATACATCAGCCAACGGCAGGCCACGCGCAATTTTTCTTTGAGAATGACGGTATGCAGGCTTTCACCGGTCTTCTGCTTAAATATCTCCGCCAGATAAACAGGATGATAGGCAAACACCTCCGCCAGATGCGCGTTGCCATCGATCTCCACGGCATTGTTGCGGATATAGCACAATACCTTTTCTGCCAAAAGGGTTTGGGGATCCTTTGTGATCGTTCGGCACAGACCGATCCGAACGAGAATCGCCTTTGCCAAGGCGGATGTCAGCGCATCCTGTTGCATGTCGCCGTTCACGAAGACATCGGTTACGGTAAGCAGTTCGTTTTTCAGCGTTTCATCCACCGTCAGGATACAGGTATCCTCAAAGCCGTGCACCCGCGTGGTGTCAAACACACAGGTATCCCTGTAGAGTTGGCGGGGCACGGGGCACAGCGGCATTTTCCGTTCGGCACAGGCGCGTGTGAAATCAAAATTCAGAACTACCACCTTCATGCGGCCGATAAAATAATATTCTACCCCTACCGCAAAATATAACAGGATATTCGTGTGCAGGGGATAGTGTCTGCCGTTGACCACAACCTGTCCCTCTCCCTCTAAAATCAGAAAAATACGGTTATCGTAGGCAACGCGCGGCTCGCTCCCCTCTAATACCGCAAGTTGGATCATAGCGGCACGCAGATAGGGATTGACCTCGGAAAGCTCAATCATTTGCATAGTACACCTTTATTTTTTAAACTTTTATATTGCTTTTTAGACTAACACCTATGCGGGCAGATGTTTTATAATACATTATAATAGGTTCGCCTAAAAAAATCAACAAGCGAAAGGAATTTTTTATGAAAAAGTTGTATACGGCATATGACGAATGTGGAAAAGTCTACCCGTTTGAGGCAAGGGTCGATGGGAATATTACCTATTTAACCTTAAAAAAAGAAACTTTAACGGGTGTGAAGCACCTCTATGCGTTGGGAGAGCTTTCTGCCGCACACACGGGAGATGAGGGCTACTACATTCTGCCCCGCAATATCAATCAGCGCGGAGATCTGATGACCCGCTTTACCTCTCGAGAGGATCTGACCTATGTGCAAGACCGCCCACTGATGGCATTTTACGGCATTAAAAAGGACGGCCTTTGCTGTACCGTGCGAGTAAAGAGAAACCAAAACTTTGTGTTGCAGGTGAAAGTCACAGGCGGGATGTATACTCTGGCGGTACAGTTTAATTTAGAACAGGAGTATGTCTCTCCGGAAACGGGAATCCTCGCCGACGATATTGAGATAGAGATCCTGACGCTCCCTCTCTCTGCCGATTATAACGATATGGCGCGCGCGGAGCGCGAGTTGCGTCTTGCGCGCGGGGAAATCATTCCTCTTTCCGAAAAGTGTAAACGTCCTGCGGTCGAATATGCACGCAAATACCCCCTAATCCGTATCCGCATGGGATGGAAACCCAGCCCATCTCCTGTTGCACACCAGACTCCGGAGAACGAGCCGGAGATGCACGTAGCCTGCGATTTTGCCCGTGTGCGTGACATAGCGGACGAACTGAAACGGCAGGGTGTAGAAGGAGCGGAGCTCCAATTGGTCGGTTGGCACAGAAGCGGGCATGACGGCCGTTTTCCCCAACTGTTTCCCGCCGATCCGCGTTTGGGTGGCAACGAGGGGTTGCGCGAGACGATCGATTATGTCAAATCGCTTGGTTACCGCATTTCCACGCACACCATCACCATGGACGCTTATGAGATTGCCGACACCTTTTCTTGGGATGAGATCACCCAAAACCGTGCGAATCAATACGTACAGATCGGGCAATTCAGCGGCGGAGACGCTTACCGCATTTGCCCGCACTGTCAGATTGATGTCATGAACCGCCAACTCCCCGAGCTGCTGACCTATAACGAGAACGGCATGCACTTTACCGATGTGCTTTCCATCGTTGTGCCCGAGGTCTGCTTTGCGAAAGCACACCCTTGTTCAACCCGCGAAGGGATCGCGCGTCATCAACAAATCATGCGTGAAACACGGGATCGCTTTGGCGCCTTTTCTTCCGAAGGATGCATGGACTTTGCCCTTCGGGAACTCGACTACGGCCTGTATGTGACCTTTGGCGACGGCTTCGGTCATATGGCAAACCCAATCACCGATGCATTTTTGCCGGTGTGGGAAATCGCCTACCACGGTACGGTACTCTACAATCCCAGCAGTCCCACGATCAACTATACGATCAAGTCTCCCGCAGACAAACTGCAATTTGTGATGCGCGGAGGACGCCCGAGCATGTACTATTACTCCAAATTCCGCACGGGTGGCGCAGCCAATTGGATGGGCGAGGATGACTTGGTCTGCACAACCGATGAAGAGCTGCACTATTCGGTTGCCCGCATCAAAGAGGCACTTGACGAATACACGCCACTTGCCGATCTGCAACTGACGTATATGGAGCGTTACGATATGTTGGAAAACGGCATCGAATGTGCTACCTATGCAAACGGTGTGCGCATCATAGGAAATTTCAATGATAAGGAAGCCGCGTTTGAGGGGAAAGTCATCCCACCATTCGGCTATACGGTAATTGGTTAATGGAGATCATCGGACAAAGTCTCGGTTTGGTAGCCATGTTAGTCTCCTTTGTCATCTATCAGCAAAGCAACCGCGGGCGAATGGTCTTTTGGAAACTTGTGACCGACGTTTTGTGGGCAACGCATTTCTTTCTGATCGGCGGTTTAACAGCCGCGCTGACCACCGCCATGGCTATTTCCCGCGAAATTGTGTTCTACAATAAAGATAAAAAATGGGGTAAGAGCCCCCTGTGGGCTGTGCTGTTTGTTCTGACTTTTGCAGCGGCAGCAGCCCTCACGTGGGAGGATGTATTCAGCCTGTTGCCTTCCTGCGGCTCGATCATTGCGACTTTTGCCTATTGGCAGAGCGACTCCAAACGGGCAAAGATCCTGCTGGTACCGACGGCGATCTGTATGTTTGTCTATAACCTGTACAACTGTTCCTATGCCGGTGTGGCGAATGAAGTGATCACCCTGATCTCCCTGCTGATCTATTTTATAAGAGCAAAAAAAGCATGCAGCCGAGAATCCGAAAGATCCGGAAAAAATTGACGAACACGCCTTGTACTATCAAAAACATGGTATAATAACCGCAGGAAGCCTGCCATAGCAGGCTCGGGACTCCGCAGGCTTCGTCCCTTACGCACATCCGTGCGCCTTGCGGCATTGACGGCTTCGCAAAAATGCCCTTGCAAGCAAGCATTTTTGTTTCATAGTATAATAACCGCAGGAAGCCTGCCATAGCAGGCTCGGGACTCCGCAGGCTTCGTCCCTTTACGCACATCCGTGCGCCTGCGCACTTGACGGCTTTGCAAAAAATACCATTGCAAGCAAGTTTTTTTCGTATAAGATCATACGGCACGAAAAAGCCCTTGTGGGTAAACTTTTTCGCTTGTATTGTAAAAAACACATAGGAGGAAAAAGAAATATGAAACATACGGTTGATATCCGCCGTGACGGTGTATATTTGGATAATGAAAAGTTTTTCTTGATCAGCGGTGATTTTCACTATTTTCGTACCCTGCCGAACGGTTGGCGGCGGCGCATGGAGCTGATGAAAGATTTTGGTCTGACGGCAGTAACCACTTACGTAGCTTGGAACATCCACGAACCGAAGCAGGGAGAATTCTGTTTTGAGGGACTTGGCGACCTGCCGCTGTTTTTGCAAACGGCACAGGATTTGGGATTAAAGGTCATTCTCCGTTGCTCGCCCTATATGTGTGCGGAATGGGAAATGGGTGGTCTGCCCGCATGGTTGCTCCGCGACCGCACCATGTGCCTGCGCTCTTCCGATGAAGCGTTTATGAAACCTCTTTCCGCATATTTTAAGGTATTGTCTGAAAAGATCCGCCCGTACCTTTACACAAATGGCGGGCCGATCATTTTGGCCGGGCTGGAGAACGAATACGGCAGTTTCGGTAATGATGAGGAATATCTGCATCGTTTAGCCGACCTGTACACCGAAAACGGCATTGACGTGCCTTTCGTCAGCGCGAACGGCGCCGATCCTTTTAAGTATTTGCACGGAACTCTGCCCGAATATTGGAACGGGGTAGACAGCTCCGCAAACGAGGGCGGCATTCGTGAGCTTGAGCGTCTGCAAGCCTACCAGCCCGATCTGCCTCCCATGGCGGGCGAGGCATGGTGCGGGAGTATTATGTTTTGGGGCAGATCCTTTGCCATCAACCGCGGAAGCGAGGCAAATGCCGCGTACCTTAAGCATGCGCTTGCAATGGGGGCAGTCGTGAATTTATATATGTTCTGCGGCGGCACAAACTTCGGCTTTTACAGTGGGGCATTGAAGATCGATAAAAATGATAACGGCAGATATCTCCCCTTGATGACCTCATACGACTATGACGCGCCGATCAGCGAAGAAGGCACACCGCGCGAAAAATATTATGCCATGCGGGATGCATTAGATGAATTTCTCGGCAAGCCGAAGCGTCCGCACACCTCCCCTTTTTACGAAGCGCAAGAGATTCCCGATATTCGTCTGACCGAATATGCGCCGTTTCTTTCCGAAACCGCAAGGTTGGCGGAAACCTCGGTCTATCGCAACCGTACGGTCTGCATGGAAGATCTTTCGCAAAATTACGGTTTTATCCGTTACACAAACCACATTCGCTATACCGACTCGCGCCCGCGCCACTTGCATATCGAAGGGCTTGCCGACCGCGCGACGATCTATTTGGACGGCAAGTATATTGGAACGCATATGCGTGACCGCGAGAAAGAGGATATCTGTTTCCGCGTACCCGAAGGTGGCGCGGAACTGACGATCTTAGTAGAAAACTGCGGGCGCGTGAATTACGGATATGACATCTACGACCGCAAGGGGATTCTTGGCGCGGTGCATGTGGATATCGAAGAGCCGGACGGACAATATCTCTACAATTTTGCGAATAATACCGGCTTTCTAACCGAAACCTTACCCCTTGACGACCTATCCCCCCTACGCTACACGGAAGAAAAACCGCAGGCAAATCTGCCCTATTTCTATCGCGGCCGCTTCACCGCCCGCGCAGGAATAGATACCTTCTTAGATATGGACGGTTGGTGCAAGGGTATGGTATGGATCAACGGCTTTAATCTCGGTCGCTATTGGTCAACGGTAGGACCGCAACGCACCCTGTACGTGCCGGGCGAGCTTTTGCGGGAAGAAAACACGATTGAGATCCTCGAATTGCATGCCCCGAAGAATACGCTGTCGGTCTGCGGAGTGTCACATGCGGTATTTGAGGACGTGGAAAAACCCGACTATTCCCTGTGTAATTTTGAATTGAAATAAATGCAAAAAGCGGCTGTCTCAAATGCAAATTTTAGCATGTTTGAGACAGCCCTTTTTGTGATACCAAAATAGGACGGACAGCCGGGCCTGTCCGTCCTACACACCGAGTACCGCCTATACGCAGTGAATATCCTTATGAGAAACTGCGTAAAATCAAACCGTTTTTATGATTTCATAAAGTTCTCGGCTTGGATACGGATCGCCGCTTTTTCATTGCCGAAACCTTTTCTCTTGCCCACGGCAGAACCGGGAAATTTCCTTGCCTAACGCCACCAAGTAACAACGGCGGAAGAGGTTGCCCCTTTCGCCGTTGTTTTTTTATTTCCAATATCACCGCAGAATCCATTTCCGCGGGTTCGTTTCAAAAGACCCGCCAAGCCGTGTAATCGGGAAATTGAAACCCTGTATTCCAGGGCGGTGCCCTCCTTGCGGCTTTACTGCTCCCAACGTCCGCGAATGTCCGAGACAAGTCGATCGAAAAACACACGCGGGAGGTCTGCAAACCACCGTCGAATTCGGGCTCCTTTATTCAGATGTGGGTTCATATCACCGACTATCACGCACCCGGCAGGAACTCGATCCATTCTCGGTCAAAACGGGGCGTTATTCCGCATCGTAATCCAATTCTTCGGAAAACAGATTATCAAAATAAGCTCCGACATCCTCTTGCTCGTCTTCATCGTCAATGGTAACAAGGGACTCCGACCCATCCTCTTCTGTTTCCAATTTGAGTACCGTATATTCGCAAAATCCCTCCTCATTTTCTTCGTCCTCGGCGGGGATCATCGCATAATAGGTTGCACCTTTATACTCCGCAACTCCGATCAATTCGAATTCGAATTCATTTCCGTCATCATCGGTCAAAGTGTAAAACTCACGCTCGTTGTTATTGGTATCCATAATTTTCTGTTCCTTTTTCATGATTTGTAGGTTCTGTTTCTATTGTACACGAAAAGAAAAGAATTGTCAAGGCATTTTTTTATTTTACGGTAAAATCCAAAATGTCGGACAAAACCGCATTGCTGACATACCATCCCTCCGTGGTAAAAGCATATCCGCACTCGGTCTTTTGGAGCAAGCCCATCTTGAGATATCGGCGCATTGCGGGACCGAAATCCCGTTCCAACGATCCGCCGAAGCGAGTGGCAAAGTCGGATTCGGAAACCCCGTCCGCCAACCGCATTCGCAGCATAATATATTCGTTTTTGCGTTCCCATACGGAGGGAGTCTCCTGTTCTTCCAAGAGTTTCTTCCCGCTATTATATGCAAGAAGGTCCCGAGAATTGCCGAATCGGGCACCCGAAAAATCGGAATATGCGGCAACGCCGAATCCGAGATATTCATCACAATTCCAATATTTGAGGTTGTGACGCGATTCATACCCGGGTTTTGCGAAATTGCTGATCTCGTAATGAAAGTAACCTTGCTCCTCCAAAAAGGAATGCCCGGAAAAATACATATTTCGAGTATTTTCTTCCTCCGGCAAGATCAGTCTGCCCGCCTGCTGTTTTTTTGCGAAAGGAGTTCCCTCCTCCACGATCAAACCGTAAACAGAAAGATGCGTCGGTTGCAATTGACACACTGCGTCAAGCGTAGCAAGAAAGCTTTGTTCGCTTTGATGCGGAATTCCGAACATCACATCCACGGATAGATTGGAAAAGCCCGCCGAACGCGCATCCCGCACGGTACTTTCCACATCCGAAAACCGATGCAACCGTCCCAATGCGCGAAGTTCCTCTTCCCACACGCTCTGAACACCGATACTCAAGCGATTCATTCCCCGTTCGCGTAAAACGGAAAGCATTTCCGCATCGGTCGTTGCGGGATTACATTCCACGGTGCATTCCGCTTCTTCGGAAATGTGATAATAGGAAAATACCGTGTGTAAAATGCGTTCCAGCAAGGAGATCGGCAACACCGTCGGAGTTCCGCCGCCAAGATAGACCGAATCCAAGATGACATTTTTGCAATCCTCGGAACGTGCGATCAGCTCACGGCACAAAGCGTCCGCGTAATGTTCCATCACGGGAACTTCCGCATGCGGAAAGGAACAAAAATCACAATACAAGCATTTACTTTTGCAAAACGGAATATGCAGATACATTCCAATGTGTTTCATAAAACTTCCATTCCGCCGCACCGCGGCAATTGCATGATCATTTTTTCGAAAACGTCCCGATCGATTCGAACCTGTCTGTAAAACACAAAAAAGCCTTGAAATCAATCAAGGCTTTTCGGGGGCAGGAACGATCGATGCCGTTCCCGTCAATGGCCTGCCCGAAAGGATTCGAACCTTCGGCCTTCAGAGTCGGAGTCTGACGCGCTATCCAGCTGTGCCACGGGCAGATCTTCGGCACGGAATACAGGATCCTCCGTTACCGTCCCTTATTATAACACATTTCTTTTCGTTTTGCAAGCATTTTTTTACTTTTCTCCCATTTTCTTTTTTTCTTTTCCGAAAAAGTGAAAATTCATCTTACAATTTGCGCAAAATCATGCCAACGGTCGGCAACCGATGCCGCGAATGCTTGGTACAAAATCCCGCCGAACATCTTCTGACGATCATTTTCCGAAAGCATATGCAAACGTCATGGCAGCTGCCGACAAACTGTAATTTTTGACTCCCACAAAAACCGAGTCCCACTGTTCGGCACTTCCCGTGTAATGGACCGTTTTTAAGTATTTGCAACCGTAAAACGCCATATCCGATACCATCGTCGTGCAAGTGCGAATGGTCATCTCCTCACCCGCATGCATGGGAGGATAACAGATCAAAACGCTTTCATCCGCACTGTACAGAATACCGTCGATATCCCGATAGACCGCATTTTGTTCGCTTACGGAAATATAAACCAAATTTTTACATGCGGCAAA
>CAYPIV010000002.1:0-5247 GCA_964410895.1 uncultured Ruminococcus sp.
CCGTCTTTTTTGATCGACTATGTCAATGAGGTGTTTTACTGTCCGGATGAAAAGATTCCCGTTGGACACTATGTGTTTTCGGTCGGCGAAACGGTCATGGATGTGGTGGTCACGGAAACCACGATCACCGTTGACGGGCATATCATTGCCAGAATGAATCAGATCGCCATTCCGGATGCCTTTATCGGGCAGACTGTTCAATTGAAGGTGTTCGGTGATGGGGTCACCACTTCGCACAGTTATGTATCCTTGACTGTCAATGCCCGTCCGAAAGCACCGACGGGAGTCAGTGAAAACAGCGATGTGATCTCCATTATCGCAAAATATACGGAGATCACCGTCAAAATGAAAACCAGCGGAGACGGTTTCATCTATGAATTTGCCATTTCCAAAAGTGCAACGGAACAAAATCCGGTTTGGCAAGATTCCCCTGTGTTTTCCAACTTAAAGCAGGGAACCGTTTACTACGTATATGTTCGCGTGAAGGCATCGGAGGGGGCGTATCCTCCCGGCGCGGTGTTCGTCTCCGAAAAAGTCTACACTCTGTATCAAAGCTACGTAGATGAAAAGAAGGATGAATTGGATGCTTTGCGGGAAAGCACGGATGGCGAAATGGTCGATCGGATCATTAAGGAAGCCAAAGCGAACATCTCCCTTTTGGAGCCTTCTGCGGATTTTGTCGATACCATTGAGCAAATTCTTGCAAAAGCAAAACAGGATGTTATTTTTGCAAGAAGACAGGATACCAAATTGAGTGCTTTGCAAACGATTTTGCGGGATATGCAAAATTCCGGAGCATACAGTCAAGAAAGCTTGCAGATCTTGCAAACGCTGTACGATACGGCGGCAGAAGGGATCAAATCGGCATCCAACACGGATGATATCAACGAGATCTACGAAAAAGCACATCAGGCAATGTATTCGGTTCGGATCACGTACCTGTTCAGCGGCGATACGGAAATGACGGCGCATCAGGGAGTTTCCAACGGAGTTTTGATGAGCTTGATGCGTTTGAGCGATTTGAGTGATTTGAACGTTTCTTTCGAAAATGCTTTGAAGCTCGGAAAAGTATCCGTGAACGGAGTGACCATGACTTTGGAAGAAGCTTTGAAAGAATTGCGTGCAAAAGATCTGTTTGCGGCATATTCGATCCAATTGCTGAACGGAAGCATTGTTTGGAACGATTATGAGGGCAGCTTTACGCTTCGGTTGCTTCTTCCGCAGGACCTGCGCAATACCGATGGGTTGCGGGTGGCATTCTACAATGATAAAACCGGGCAATTGGAACTGTTGGAAACGGTTTTGGACGGAAATATTTTGGAATTTCGCACCGATCGTTTGGGGAGTTTTCTGATCTTGGGGGATCCTACCATGGATCTGACCAATTTGCTTTGGGCGATGGGCACGGTACTTCTTTTACAGATCATTGCCATTGCTTTGCTCTTGATCCGTCGCAAAAAGGCAACGGAGCGGTTGCAGTCGGTATATGCTTCGTTCGTTGCTTCCGGGTTTGGTCTGACCATTCGGATCGCACCGGATTATGCATTGACGGCAATCGTGATCTTTGGTGTGCTGATCCTTTTGTTCCAGATCTTTTTGATCTATTTGCTGCTTTCTTCCGATCTGGTGATGCGGTACAAGCAGCAGAAGAAAACGCCTTCTCCGACCGCGCGATCTTCGTATGTGGATGCAGATCCCATCCGACAGGAAGATCTCCTCGAGGGTTCCGAGGGGTCGGTTCCTTCGGAGCTTGAGGAAGAACCGGTACTGCATTCTTTGACCGATGCAGATGTCGGATCCTCCGAGGAGGAATTCGCGGAAGATCTTAGCAGGCAGAACGGATTTTTTGAGGAATCCGACGGTATATTTGAGGATTTTGCGGAAGCGGATACGGCAGATGCGTTTTCGGAAGAGACCGAACCGGTAGCCGAGACATCCGAGGATCCGCAATCGGAATACGGATATCAGGAAAACGGGCAGGCATATCTGCAAGAGGAACCGATCCTTTCGGATGAGGCGGATACATTTGAAGAAGTTGAGACGTTTGGCGAGATCGATTCGGATGTGACCGAAACATTTTCGGAAATGCTCGATGAGGATGAGAGCATTGACGGTGCATCCTATTACGGTATTGACGAGGACTCCTTTATCGAACCCGCGGCAGACCCGCAGTATTCGTTACCGGAAGAAGAACCGTATGCGGAAAGCTCGGAAGACACGGATTCCTTTGACGTGTTCGATGAAGAGCCTGCGCAAGGGGACAGCGTCGACAGCATCTTCGAATCGGATGACGAGGAGGATCTCGCAACGGGGGAAGCCTATTACGATGAACCTGTTCCGTTCGACATAGAAGAAGGAAAACATTGATTTTTTACAACAATCGCACCGTCGGAAGAAGTTCGGTCTTCTTCCGACGGTGCGATTTTACGATTTGGGGCTCTTATTCAACAATTTCGGCGGGATCTATCAGATCCAAAACGGGAAAACTGACCGAATGCACGATTTTCACCGCATTCGGAATTGTTATCTCCAACGGCGATGAGAATGGAATTGCGGCGTTTTCGGCGATTCCTTGAAAGCACCATTCACTGCCGCCGCCGAGGATGGTATTTTCGGCACTTAAAAATTGATAGTGCAGGGTAAAGGAATGCAAAGGACGGTCATAGTTGCTTTCCAATATACCGGTTAACCGACGTTCGTCACCGGTTCCGCACACGGACGCGGAGGATAGGGAGATGTGTTGTAGGATCGGCGTTTTGAGTTTCAAATATTGCTTTGCGGTGACCGAAGCCGAGATCCTTGCAATTGCGGCACCGCTTATTGTTTTGGTGATACCGTAATGATATACGGTTCCCGGATCGATACAATCCAATTGATCGGTGATCATGTCAACAATCGTTCCGTCCCGGCTTTTGAGGGTAATATCCAAAGAGATCCCCATTGCCAAATACATCCGATTCGGATTTTCAATATCCACACCGAGAGAAAGCGGATAACGGTCACCGTCCCGTTTTCCGGAGGTCCCGCCGATCGCTCGAATTTTGAGCGGAAGCGGATCCGCCGGGGGAACAGATCCTTGCAATAGTTCCTCCAACATGGCTTGAAATGCGGTGTAATAGGTCCATGTGTAGGTGCTTTTCGGGTTGCGCCGGTCCATATAGGCGAATTCCGTCAAAACCGTTAAAAACGAACGCAGGTACTGCAACACAACGGGAACTTGGTCCTCTTCCACGGCAAGTGCCATGCAAGTTGCCCAATAGGAAGCGTCCCATAAGTGAAACTCGCTGCCGTAATGCCGTATATAGGTGCGATACGGATCCCCTTGTTTGTTTTGAAAAGCGTCGAGGATCTCCTCCGCTTCCGTAGCGGAGATCGATTCGGTGCAGATGCTGCGATAAAATTGGCGGATTGCGTTTGGGTGCCAGCCCTGCAATTCCGCCTCGGTGAGCAGAGCAAACGAGAGTTGTTTTGCCATGCTCAACCCGTTTGGCAAGCGTCGAAGGTCGATGTTCGGTTGAGACGGAAATGGACAGGGGGTATCCAAAAAAGATGCAATATCTCGCAGGACTTCTCCCGTGCTTTTTCCGAAGGCTTGTTTCAAATCCTGTTTCATTGGTTGTATTCCTTTCCGATCTTTTGCGGTATTTCCGACACGGTATCCGAAGGGGCAGGTTTTCGTATTCCATTATACATGGAAATGAGATAGATTGCAAGCACTTTTTGACTTTTTTGAAACCGGCATATTTCACGGTTGCTTTTTTGTTTCCCGTTTTTCAAGATCTTAAAAAAATATTTTTTAAGAATCCCCTTTTTTTAAAAAAAGAATTGACAACATGCACAATTTGTATTATAATAAAATTCGTATTCAAGCAAAAAAAGCGGGTTTCTTTCCGGAAAAATCAAAAAAATGAAATTTCGAGATCGAAAACTTGCAAAAAACTTTGGTTTCAGGAGGAAAATGGATATGAGTATCAAAAATGAGTATCTTTTGAAGGTGATCGAGGATGTAAAAAAGCGGAATCCCGGCGAATCGGAATTTCATCAAACGGTGACCGAGGTTTTGGAATCCTTAGAGCCTGTTGTAGAACAGAATCCGGTATACATCGAAAAAGGCATTATTGATATGATGGTTGAGCCGGAGCGGATCATCAAATTCCGTGTGCCGTGGGTAGATGACAACGGCAAAGTGCAGGTCAATCGCGGCTTCCGTGTGCAATTCAACAGTGCGATCGGTCCCTATAAGGGCGGATTGCGGTTCCATCCTTCCGTAAACGAAAGTATTATTAAGTTCCTCGGATTTGAGCAAACGTTCAAAAATTCCTTGACGGGACTTCCTATGGGCGGCGGTAAAGGCGGCTCCGATTTTGATCCGAAAGGAAAATCCGATGGGGAAGTGATGCGCTTTTGTCAAAGTTTTATGACCGAATTGGCAAAACACATCGGTGCGGATACCGACGTTCCTGCCGGTGATATCGGCGTCGGAGCAAGAGAGATCGGCTATTTGTTCGGTCAGTATAAGAGATTGCGCAATGAATTTACCGGTGTCTTGACCGGTAAGGGACGTCCTTACGGCGGCTCTTTGATCCGTCCGGAGGCAACCGGATTCGGTGCTGTATATTACACCGTGGAGATGCTGAAAACGTACGGCGAAAACATTCAGGGAAAAACGTTTGCAATTTCCGGATTCGGAAATGTGGCATGGGGGACGGTACAGAAGATCAATGAGCTGGGCGGCAAAGTGGTTACGATTTCCGGACCGGACGGTTATATTTACGATAAAGACGGTGTTTCCACCGCGGAAAAAGTCAACTTTATGTTGGAAATGCGGGCATCCTGCCGGAACCGCGTAGAGGATTACGCGGAAAAATTCGGTGTTCCGTTCTTCAAAGGACAAAAACCTTGGGGTGAAAAAGTGGATGTGATCATGCCTTGCGCAACGCAAAATGAAGTCAATTTGGATGACGCAAAGCAGATGGTAGAGAACGGTTTGAAGTTCTACGTGGAAGTTTCCAATATGCCGACGACCAATGAAGCGGTTGCTTACTTGAAAGAGCACGGTGTTGTGGTTGCTCCCTCCAAAGCCGTCAATGCAGGCGGTGTTGCGGTTTCCGGTTTGGAAATGTCTCAAAACTCCATGCGGTACAGCTGGAGCGCTGCCGAGGTAGACGCTAAGCTGAAAGACATTATGAAGAACATTTATGACAGTTCCGTTGCAGCGGCAAAGCAATACGGAATGGAAGGCGATCT
>CAYPIV010000002.1:5347-15119 GCA_964410895.1 uncultured Ruminococcus sp.
CGCTTTTTTCTCTTGGCTTTTGCGGATGCAATGGCAACGGTACATGCGATCGTTGCGGGAATTGCCGCGATCGCCGCGATTTTGATCCACTTGTTTCGATCGGCAGAAGCGGAATTTTCATTTTTCGAATCCGCATCGGAATTCGGCTCCGCATCGGTTTCGTTCGGAAGGGCGACTTCTTCTTGACCGAGCGGGATCGGACATACCGGTTCCTGCGGTTGATTTGCAAGGCGTGCAATGGCATCTTCTTTTTCTTCTTCCGTTGCAAGCGCGTTTTGGGAGCGTTCTGCGGCGGTAGCACATGCATGCAAGATCGCCGAGACCAAAGCAAAGATAACGGCAGCACATCCGACGATCCACAAGTATGTGAGGTTCATGGGAATGTTCATGACCTCCGGCATGCATAAAACGCAATAAATTCCGGCGCCGAGAAGGCAGGATGCAAGACCGAGAAACAAGACGGTTTTTGCCGCGATACGAAGTCTGACAGATCTCATATATGTATCTCCTCCGTTTCATATACTCATGTTATTATCATACCATGAAAAAAAGTGGATGTCAACCGCAAACGATAAAATTTTGCTCTTTTTTTACGCGGGATTCGACAAGAAAGTTTTGTAAGATCTTTCGAAAAAACACTATTTGACAACGGAGATCGAATCGATCCCGTATGTTTCCAACAATAAAACCGCGTCCCGATCGATCCGTTCGCCGCTGACCAAGATCGGAATCGCGGGCGGACAGGAGACGGATGGACAGGCACAAATGCGCCCTACGGCATCTCGGACGGGAAGGACCTCGGACGGCGAGAGCATCGCTTGCCGGGGAGTGAGTACGGTCTTGCATTTCGGAAACGAGATCTTCGAAACGGGGTTCGGACTTTTGGGCGGAGGCAGAGAATCGAAAAACGCTTCCACACGCAAAAAGTCGGTCTCGGTATTTTCCGGCGTTATCATGAGAACCAGATATTCGGCATCCGCATATTCGCATTCCACATTTTGGGTACGCAATGCGGAGCCGAGTTCGGTTCCGGAAAAACCGTATTTTGCCGCATGCAAAACAAGCTTCAACGGCTCGGTTTGCTCCGGCGGATACCCGATATCGGACAGGTGTTTCTTCAGTTGTTCGATTCGCCGGATCCGTTCGGACAGCCGCTTGGGATATCGATCTTCCATGTAACGGTTGCAGAGGTCCAAAGATTGCAAGATCAAATACGATGGACTTGTGGATGCAAACAGAGAAAGCGCCTGACGCGGTTGCTCTGTACCGTACGTGCGGAGGGCTGCTTTTGACAAATGCAGGTAAGCTCCTCCCGTTAGGACCGGAAGCGTTTTGTGCGCAGAGTCGCAGCACATATCGGCACCGAGTGCAATCGGATGCAGGGAGGGCGACAGAAAGGAAAGATAGGCTCCGTGCGCATTGTCGACCAACAACGGGCATCCGTTTGCATGGCAGACTTTGGCAATGCCGGCAATGTCGGCAATTTGTCCGAGGTAGTCCGGAGAGGTCACGTAAACCGCCGCAGGCGGTTCGGAAAGTTGTTTCAGAGCTTGCTCCACATCGTGCGCGGACAGTGCGCAGGAACACAGATGTTCTGCGGTTTCGGAGAACATCCACACAATGTCAAAGTCCAGCAGGGCTGCCGCATAAAGAAACGCCTTGTGCGCATTCCGCGCAGCCAAAATACAAGGGCGCTTTGCCGAATGTTTTTCGGAGATTGCCAGAGTCAGCATGGCTTTGATGCAGAGCGTGGAACCTTCGGCGGAATAAAAGGTGTGCCCTGTTTGAAACAGGGCACTTGCATTGGCTTCGCTTTCATTGAGGATCCCGTTCGGAGCGTAAAGAACGTCGGCACCGTGAATTTCGGTAATATCCCGTTCTTCACAACCGAGAAAGGGATGTCCTTTGTGCCCGGGCATATGGAACCGCGAAGGATCCGTTTTCAAATACTGCGTAACAAAATCAAAAATCGGTGTGGTCATGCTTCTTCGCTTTCGGCAACCTGCATCATAATTGCACATTCGATCCGTTTTTTGAACAGCTGGCAACCGTACTCGTAAATGCCGCCGATGTTTCCGGTTGCGTGGTATGCATTTGCGGCGCACCCTCCGGAGCAATACAGCTTTGCCCAGCAGTCGCGGCATTCCAGACGGGCATAAGCGTTGCAGGAGCGGAATTCATCCTGCACGGCGGTGTTGGTGATCCCGTCCCAAATGTTTCCGAGACTGTATTTCGGATCTCCGACGAATTGATGGCAGGGGTACAGTTCTCCCCAAGGGGTTACCGCCATATATTCGGTTCCGGAACCGCATCCGGTCACGCGTTTGTAAATGCAGGGGCCGTTTTTCAGATCCAACATATAGTGGTAGAAGGTGAACGGGCGCCCTTCCTTTTTCCTTCGGATCATTTCCTTTGCCAGAATTTCGTATTGCTCAAACAGTTTCGGAAGATCCTCTTCGGTCAGTGCATACGGATCTCCCGGAGGGCAAACGACGGGTTCCATGCTCAGTTCGGTAAATCCAAGATCCGCCATGTGGAACAGATCGTTTGTGAAGTCGGTGTTGTTATGCGTAAACGTACCGCGCATGTAATAGTTTTTTCCGCCTCTGGCTTCCACAAGCTTTTTGAACTTCGGAACGATGACATCGTAGCTGCCTTTTCCGGCATAATCTTTGCGGAAATGGTCGTTGATCTCCCGTCTGCCGTCCAAGCTGAGCACCACGTTGCTCATTTCCCGATTGACGAATGCAATCACGTCATCGTCGATCAGCATGCCGTTGGTGGTTAAGGTAAAGCGAAAGTTTTTGTTGTGCTTTTTTTCCAAACTGCGTGCATAGGCAACTAACTGTTTGACAACATCAAAGTTCATCAAGGGTTCGCCGCCGAAAAAGTCCACTTCCAAATTGCGGCGCGTTCCGGAATTGGCGATCAAAAAATCGAATGCCTGTTTTCCGACTTCAAAACTCATCAAAGCGCGGTCGCCTTGGTATTTTCCTTGGCTGGCGAAGCAGTACGAGCAGTTTAAATTGCAGGTATGCGCCACATGCAGGCAAAGTGCTTTTACCACGTGACTGTTGTTTTTATAATCGTATGCTAGCTGTTCGTAGGGATCTTTCGAGAACAGTTTTCCACGTGCTTCCAGCGCACGGATATCGGAAATGCATTCCAACACCTCTTCCTCGGTGACATCCGGAAGGTGCGCGTACTTATTTAAGATCGTTTGGACGATCTGTTCCCGCGTGTGCGTGGGATACAGGGCAATAATGTCATATGCAACCTCGTCCACGGTGTGAACGGAGCCGGAACAAGTGTCCAGCACAATGTTATATCCGTTCAATTGATATTGATGTACCATAGTTACTCCTTAAAAATGCAAAAGGGCTGTCGGCAATACCTGCAACAGCCCTTTGAACTTGGAAACCTCAGTTGTTCTTGTTCTGATTTTCGCACTGCTGATTTGCAACACCGCAGGATGTCTTGCAAGCGGATTGGCAGGATGTTTGGCATTCGCCGCAGCCGCCGGTTGCAACGGTTTTTGCAATATCTTTGGTTTCAATGGTTTTGATTCTGCTCATGATAACCCTCCGTTTTTTTGCGTTTTTTTCGAAAAAACGCGTTGATAACAGAAATATTATATCACGCGGGTACTTTCTTGTCAATAGCAATTCGGAATATTTTCCGGGAAAGCGCGTTCCCGTTGCATACGCGAACGTTCCGTGCGCGAAACCGGTTTTTCGATCCTTGGCGAACCGATCGCTCTCCCCCTTTTTTCTTTACTGCGCCGTTTGCATTTGATAAAATTCGCCGCGCCGTTCCATCAGTTCCTCATAGGAACCGATCTCCGCACAAACTCCGTTTTTGATCACGGCGATCCGATCCGCATTCCGAATGGTGGAGAGGCGGTGCGCTACGATGAAGGTCGTGCGTCCTTTTGCCATGTTATTGATGGCGTGTTGGATCTCGCGTTCGGAGATGCTGTCCAGCGCCGATGTTGCTTCATCTAAAATGATGACTCCGGGATCACGGAGGATCGCACGGGCGATCGAGAGCCGCTGCCGCTGTCCGCCGGAAAGGTTTGCTCCGTGCTCGGACAATTCCGTGTCGATCCCGTTTGGAAGCTTGGAAATGAAATCGGTCAAACGGGCGGCATCCAGCGCACGGTAGATCGCGTCTTCGTCCACGTTTTCAATTCCGTATGTAATGTTTTCTCGGATGGTACCTGTGAACAGAACGCTGTTTTGAGGCACAATGGCAATGTGCTTTCGGTAGGAGCGCAGATCCAAATCCTCGATGTTGTATCCGTCCACCAGCACTTCTCCTTCTTTCGCGGTATAAAACCCGACAATCAAATTGAGCAGTGTTGTTTTTCCGGAGCCGGATTCCCCGACCAAGGCGATGGTCTCTCCTGCCCGAATATGCAGATCGATGCCGTTTAACAACGGTTGGTCGTCCTCGTAGGAAAAGCGGACATTCCGAAATTCGTATTCCCCGCGCAGCGCGTCTACTTGCAATTTGCCTTCGTTTTGTTCCACATTGCGGTTGTGCAAAATTTCTCCGATCGATTTTACCGCTTCCAACCCTTTTGCAATGGTGGGAAGCGTGTCTACAATGGTGGAGACGTATCCGGTCAGAGTGGTGAAATAGGATTGGTACAAAGTAATGTCTCCGACCAAAATCCTACCGCTGAGTGCCATCCATGCGCAAAATCCGAGACACAGCAGTTGGAACAGGCTGAACATGACCCACGAGATCGAGCCGAAGAATGCATGGATGATGTCCATCCGAAATCCCGTGTTGGCAACTTTGCCGAGCAGGTGCGTCATTTTGCGGATCTCATGTTGTTCCAAGGCGTGCGCTCTGGAGATCTCGGTCATTTCCACCATATCCATCAGTCCGGCGGACGCATTTTCGGTATTGCGGCGGAATTTTGCGTTTTGCTCCGAAATTTTACTTTTAAACAGACGGATCAGCAATACGGCGATCGGGATACACAATAAGAAGAACAGATATACCCAAGGGTTTAAGAGAATGACGACAACGGAGATAAAGATGCCGTTGATCATGATGGACGGAATATAGGAGAACATGACATCGGAAAGCGCCTGAACGGTCTCAACGTCTCGGATCAGTTTGGATTGGATGCGTCCGCTTTGCATTTCCCGATAAAAGGAGATGGAAAGCTGTTGCAATTTGCGCACCATGGCACCGCGCAAGCCGGCTTCCACCCGACGAGTTGCCATGCTTCGGAACCGAAAATACAGCGTGGTCGTCGGAATATTTTGCAACAGGAGGACCAGCATGATCCCAAGTTGAATTCCGATCTTCATCCACATTTGGCTGTCCTGCGTTGCAATGATATTGATAATGTTCGAAACGGTCAGCGGGAGCACCAACGCGGGAAGAACTTTCAGAAAACAGAACAGAAGGGAAAGCAAGAGCTCTTTCCAAAACGGACGGTACAGATGCAACAGAATTTTGATCGGATTGGAATTTCCGGTCAGGTAAACGTCGATGAAGTCCTGCTCTAATGCAATGATCTCTTCATCCGTAAAGGTTTGTTTCCGCGAGGCTGCGGCGGGAGGCTTTTTGGAAGTGGCGGACGTTGCTTTTTTCATACGGGATCCCTCCGGTACGTGTTCTTGATTCCGCTTTGCGGTACGCGTATTTTAGCATGCTTTTCGGAGATTTTCAATACTTTTTTCGAAAAAAGAAATAAAAAATATTTTTTGCCGAAATACGAAGTTTTTAACCCGGTTTTATGCGGCTTTCGGGAGCGATTTTCTCAAAAATACAGTTGACAGAACCCTTGAAAAATGATATACTGAACGTGGATTTGTGTGAGCAAAGCACAGGATATCGGGAAAAGGAGAATGCATATGCCGTTTATTGAAACAAAACTGAATTTTCGTTTGAGCGAAGAACGGGAAGCCGCTTTGAAAGCCAAATTCGGAGAAGCCGTTTCGGTCTTTCCGGGGAAAAGCGAATATTGGCTGATGCTGCATTTTCAGGACGATTGCCGCATGTGGTTTCGGGGTTATGATCAATATCCCGTTGCCATGGTACAGGTGCATCTGTTCGGCGTCCCCGACCGCACGCAGTGCGAGGAGATGACGCGCAAGGTCTGCAAGATCCTGCAGGAGGAATTGAAGATCGCGCCGGATCATATTTACGTGGAATATGTTTTTACGGAGCATTGGGGCTGGAATGGCGAAAATTTTTAAAGCTATGCCGTGCGGAATTTTTATTGCTTTTTATATCCGAACGCTCCTGTTATATGCCAAACGTTCTTGAAGCGGTGGGAAACTGTAACTTCGTATCCATGGGTTGCCGCCGATCCTTTGACGGGTCGGTGACAGCCTTTTTTGTCTTTTGACAGTCGGAACGCGAAGTGAAGAACGGAGAACAACCCGACATCCGGGTGGTTCTCATCTTAAACTCGGTGTTTTTCGGTGCTTTCAATCGGAAGCACATAGTTGCGGAAATGTTCGATACGGCGGAAGATCGAATAATTGGAATCATGGAAATTGTATGCGCCGTTGATGGCGGTGCGGCAAAGGAGCAAGATGTCGTCTCCCTCCATTTCGAAGTCCACGTATTGAAATCCGTACTGTTTCGGATCCCGATCTCTGTAATCGAAAACGTCCAGCACGGTATCCCATTGTTTCAGATCTTTGGAACGCATCATGGAAAGCAAATTGCGTGCGAACGGCTCTTCTTCGCTTAAAACACGGGAGGCAAGCGTGTAATAATAGCTGGACGTCGGGTCGTACTTGATCATGAATTTGGAGTAGTTCGCCGGAAATTTCATCAGCCCGAAGTAAGAGAGCGGGGCGTCCGGATCTTCGGTATCCACCCGATAAACGATTGCATGCGCATACTTTCCGAAACGCATGACGTTGAGAAGTTCGGACTCGGGAGACAGCACAAGCGTTCCTTCGATGGTCATCGTGTTGTTGGGAAGATCCGATAACTCGGGGGCGAAGTGATCGAACTTCCGCGGAGCGGAAACGTTCCAATTTTCCGGTATTAGCAAGTCTTTTTCCGCATCGCAGGAAAGAACCATTGCGGCATGGCAAAACTCGGTATTTGCCCATGCGCCCCATTCCACGGTGGTATAGATGCGACCGTTGTGGTGTAGGATGTTTTGCGGGTTCTTGTGAAAACCCGTATTTCCGTTTTTCCCGTTGGAACCGCGGAACAGGACAACGGGAGCAGAGAAGGTCCTCCCACCGTCGGTCGATTTTCCGATCAACAGATCGCCGTATTCCGTGGAGCACGAGAGCATATACAGTTCTCCCTTGTGGATAAATAGCTTTCCCCAGAAACACGGCATCAATTCGCTGACGTAATGCCAACTCTCTCCTTCGTCATCGGAGCGGAAGATCAGAGTCAGATTTTGAGGCATCAGACCGCCAAACAGATCCATGGATGCCAATAAATATCCGTCCGGATGGCGGACCAAGGACGGAGAACAAAGATAGCGCCCCGAGAAGGCATACGCTTCATCGTCCGGATGGAGATAGTTTACGACCGTTCCGACAACGCACTCCCCGCATCTGGCAAGTCGGATTCGGCTCTTCTTTTCTCCTGCCGTAACGTAAAATTCGTAATCGGTTTCGGGAGAAAGAGAGGTAATATCACATTGCGGCTGTTCCGTGTCGCACCAATGGTAAAAATCGCTGCCGTTTCGTACGCGGTAGTAGACCGAAAAGCGGTTTTCTTCGGAGATCCACTCAAAATGGATCCGATCTTGCTCGGGAACGATACGGCAGATGTAGATCTCTCCGACGTCGGTTAAAAAGGGACGGTAGGGATGATAACTCCAAGTATTTTGTCCTCTCATGACGGGTCTCCTTTTTTCGTTTTCAAATATGTTTCCAAACGATCCGTTGCGTATTTCATTTGCCGCATACAGCTCCGCGCGTAGTCGGTCAGTTCTTCACTGTTCCGATTTCGGGCAATGTTTTCGGTGGGAATGCCGCAGAGATTCATATGGTATTTGGCAGTCAGAGGATACGGCAGACCCACTTCGGTAAATCCGAACGTGCCGATAACGGATTGTACCAGATCGGCGGTTTCGGGATCCTGTTCGAACCGTTTGGTCAGCCAAGCATACAGTTGCGGGTGATAGTTGCACATGATCCCGCAATAACCGTGCGCACCGTTTCGCAAGGTCTCCAATAACGTTTGACAGTTGGCGTTCAACAGCCGAAAGGAACTGCCTTTCAACTGTTCGCACCGCGCTCGGATCGTGCTTGCGTTGCAACAGGTATCTTTCATGTAGTAAAATTTTCCGGTTTGCAGGCAGAAGTCCAAGATCTTCGGCGAGACCGATCTTTTATAAGGATACGGACATTCATACAGCCCGAGTTTGACATCGTCCGGCAACGCAGATATGATTTTTTTACAGTTTGCGATCCATACGTCATCTCCTTCGTTTTGCGGATCCAAACGGTTGGTAATGAGAATGAGCACGTCTGTTCCGGATTCCCAAATCGCGTTCAATTCCCGAATCTGTTCCTCCACCGTCTCGCCGATATGGCCGGAAGAAACCACGGTAAAATGCCGGTTGTGCAAACGTTCCAATTCTTTTGCACGGGTATAAACGATCCGATTCAGCTTTACCCGTTCGTCAAGGGACAGATAAAAAATTTCGCCGGATTGGCAAACGGAAAAAATACCGTCCAATCGGTTCTGAAAGTACCAATCGACATATCGGATCGCCGTATCGTAATCGATCTCCCCGCGTTGGGTATAGGGGGTGATCATGGTTGTAAAAGCTACCATCGTTTTCATCTCCTTTCCCATTCAGTATACTGCGTCTCCGTTTTTTCGTCAATGTCAAAAAAAGACACTTTTTTATAAAAAACGGACATCCCTGTTGCGAAATGCAAAAGAATGTGCTACAATATTGTTTCAAGGATCCGTTCAAAAAAGAAATGCGGGGAGATGTATGGTATGGAGTTCTTCTTTCATCAGGATCGATCGGACCGGAATTCGGCGGCGGACCGATTGGAGCAATTCGGGATCGAGCAATGTTTGCTGAAATATATCTCTTCGGAGAGGGATCGCTTCGCGAGCACCCGAAAGGAGCATCATCATTCCGGGTTTGAGATCCACATCGTCGAGCAAGGGGAACAGATTTACGAAGTGGAGGGAGAACCGATCTGCGTCCGTTCCGGACACTTCTTGATGATCGCTCCGCAAGTCAAACACGTTGCACACCCCGCGGAAGTTTCTACCAAGAAATATGCGATCACGTTCCGCCTGACCGATGGGGGAATGCTTGCCGACCGTTCCGGGGAGTTTCCGCCGTACGTTTTTTCGGAAACCCCTCTTTCCGTCAAAGAAAATTTGCAAGCCGTTTGCAGGGAACGGGCGAAGCCGATGGCGTACGGTCCTTTGGTCATAAGAGACCGAATTTGGGAATGTATTTTGGGGTTCTTTCGCATTTGCGGCATGCAAAACGATCCCGGCAGGATCGTTCACACGGCGCGTGATGAGGACGATCGGATCTCTATCGTGAAACAGTATATCGAGGATAACTGTTTTCGCCGCGTCTCGGTACCTGAGCTTGCTTCCTATTGCCACATGAGCGAGAAACAACTGACAAGGATCTTTTTGAAAATGGAAGGAATGACCGTTTCGGAATATATTCGAAAAAAACGCTGCCATCGGATTGAAACTCTGTTGACCGAGACCGATCTTTCTTTGCGGGAGATCAGCGAAGCGATGGGGTTCGATAATGAGTATTATTTCAATGCCTTTTACA
>CAYPIV010000002.1:15219-17769 GCA_964410895.1 uncultured Ruminococcus sp.
TCCAAAACGAGAAACGGTTTTTCTTCCTTGGGAAACAGTGCTTCCGACAGCGCCAAGTGCAGGCAGAAGCGAACCGTATCTTGCCAGCCGCGGCTGAAACTTTCCATCGAATGCGTTTTTCCGCCTTGGCGCAACCGTACTTCAAAAGATGTATCCAAAATTGCTTCCGGTGCGGTTTCGGATGTGACCAATGTCAACATGCGGGAAAAGCTTTCCTGCATTTCCGTTAAATATCTGGTGGAAAGAGCGGATTTTGCGTCTTTCAGAAATTCCGCGGTCTCGGCAAGGATCCGGCTGTTGTCTTTGTATTCCTGCCACTGCTGCATGCGCCGTTCTTTTTCTGCATTCCATTCGTCCAAACGGTCGGCTTCCGCCGATACCCGTTCCCATTGCTCTTTCAAACGGGTCTGTTTGCCGATCAGCTCTTGGATCTCCCGCTCTTGGCGTTCTTGCAGACGGTGCAGAGCATCGACATTCTGTGTTTGTTCGAACGGTTTGCAATCGTCCAATTTTTTCTCTTGAATAAACGCGCGCAGCTCCTCGCTTTTTTGAGCGATCTCGCGCGAAAGCCGCCTGTATTCGGTGCCATCGGCTGTGATCGCATTCAAACAGTCTCCTTGGGATCCTGTTTTGACGGAATACCGTTTCAAAAACGGTAACAGTTCTTTTTGCAATCGAGAGTATTCCGCGTCCGCACGGCGGTAATTTTCCTCCCGCAAGTGTGCTTCGGTTTCCAAATCCGATAGTCGTTCCGCACTTCTTCTTAAGCGATCCAAGTCGGATCGGTAGTCGGATCGTTGCGGGAGCGTTCCGAGATAAGTGGAGAGCTCCGTTTGCAAGGAAGTGCAAAGCGGTTCTATCTGCTGCCGAAGTTGTTCGATGTCGGCATGGATCCGAGAACGCTGTCGACAAACGGATTGATATTGGCGCACAAGCCCTTTCCATTCCGCCAAAGAGGACGCAAGATCTGCCCCTGCGTCGATTCCGAAACGAGCGAGGAACGAGCGTAGTTCGGACAGCAATGCTGTTCTTTCGGCTTCTTTTTCCTCTGCTTGCCGTTGCAGAGAACGGAATTTTTCTTTTTGTATGCGCGTTTGTTTTGCGGAAGAGATGTGAAGTAAGACCGTCATCAGAATGAAACAACCAAAAGCAATGAACAAACCGCAAACGGCAGGGAACGGTGCGGAAACCATCTGTGCCGCCACAGCCGCAACGAGTAACAATACGGAGCCGATGAGAGCCACCGTTTTTCCGATGCGGTGAGAAGTCGGACGTTCATTGGTGCATTCCGCTTGTTGTGACCGTAACTGTTGAATGTCAACTTTCAGCTGTTCCGAATGCCGCAAACGTTCATCGACACGGCGCAACTGCTCCTCGGTGGGAATACCGCCGGTCAAATGAAGGGAACCCGTAAGGTGTTGCAGTTGGACGGCAAGGGCTTCTTTTTGCGCATGCAGTTCGCGAATCGCATGATTTTTTGCTTCCCATCGGCGCCATGTTTGCTCGCTCGGTACTCCGTTCGGAAATCTTTTTTGTAGATCCGCCAACGCTTCGGATCCCGAAAACGGCGTGGCAACCGAGCGACGGGCATGCGCATTGCGGCATCTGTCATACAGATCTTGTGCCGATCGGCATTCGTTGTCGGTCGGGATCGGACCGTGAAAGCGTTGCTCCAATTCTTTTTTCTTTCGGTTGAGAACGGAAAGCTCTTCTTCCATCCGCACTCGATTTTCCGTGTGTGCGGAATATTCGCGTTGAACTGCCGCCTGCTTTAACGTTTCCTTGGTGCGGTGCGCATCATCCTTTACTTCTTCGATCCGTTGCGCACACGCACGGAGCTCTTCCCGAAGCCGATCGGCTTCCTTTGCCGCTTCTTTACAGGTTTCCAATTCCGCATCGGTTGCCCGAACCGAGCGTTCCGCATCTGCAACGGCACCTCTGTTTCCCGCCAAAACGTAAAATTTGCGGCGCTTTTCCAAAAGCTCCAATGCGCGGTCATAGGTATCGGCATCGTCAACGTCCGAAAGCAGTTCGGTCAGCCGTGCGGAAATGCTTCCGCTGTTGCATTTTTCCGCGCAAGTACGCTGAGAAAGATAGGTGCTTCGTTCAAAACCGTCCGCGTCGATCCCGAGCAGTTCCGTTCCGATCTCCGCGGAAAATCGGTCGGACAGTTTGTTGGTGGCAAGATCAAATAAGGCGAACGTGTCACCGCTTTCTTTTGCCGCAAAACTGCGTTCAATGCGAAAGATACCTGCGCGACAGGAAAATTCCAAACTGCCGCCGAAGTTTCCGCCTTGCCACGGGGTGTATTTTTTACGTTCGTTTTCCTCTAACGAACGTTTGGAAGAAGCGGGAAGCCCGAAAAACATGGCTTTAATGAATACTGCCAGCGTGCTTTTTCCCCACCCGTTCTCTCGGTACAGAACGTTGACCCCGTCGGTCAGTTCCCAGCGAAAATCTTCCAAGCATCCGAATCGGTCAACGTGCAACCGAAGCAATTTCATATTCCGCACTCCTCTCCCATCAGCACGCGAAATCCGCAGGCAATGA
>CAYPIV010000003.1:0-5725 GCA_964410895.1 uncultured Ruminococcus sp.
CCTCTGCCATTTTTTTGGTCAGCGTCGTAACCAAAACGCGCTCCTGTTTCGCAACGCGGATTCGAATTTCGCTCAAAAGATCGTCAACCTGTCCCGCGATCGGGCGCACTTCGATCTCCGGATCCGGAAGCCCAGTCGGACGAATGATCTGTTCTGCCACTTGCTCAGCATGTGCCGCTTCGTAATCTCCCGGAGTTGCACTGACAAATACGACTTGGCGGATACTTTGCTCGAATTCTTCGAAAAACAGCGGACGGTTGTCGTATGCGGAAGGAAGGCGAAATCCGTAATCCACCAAATTCCGCTTTCTTGCCGTATCCCCGCCGCTCATACCGCGGATCTGCGGAACGGTCACATGCGATTCATCGATGAACATGAGAAAATCTTCTGGGAAATAATCCAGCAAGGTAAACGGCGTAGAACCTTTCGGTCGTCCGGAAAGCACACGAGAATAATTTTCCACACCGGAGCAAAAGCCGATCTCCCGAAGCATTTCCAAATCGTATTTTACCCGTTCCCGAATGCGCTGTGCCTCGATCGGTTTTCCTTCCGTCTCGAAAAAAGCGCTTCGTTCTTCCATTTCCCGTTCGATCTCCGCAAGTGCCGCCTCCCGTTTTTCATCCGATACGGCATAGTGCGTTGCCGGATAGATCGCGGCGTAGGACACCAACCGTTTTCGCTCTCCCGTCAACACGGAAATTTCGGAAATGCGATCGATCTCGTCCCCGAAAAATTCCACGCGGAAAGCGCTGTCGTTGCTGTTTGACGGAACCACTTCGACCGTATCCCCGTTCACCCGAAACGAATCCCGCACCAGCGAAAGATCGTTACGGGAATAGCTGTTCGCAACCAATTTGCGGATCAATAAGTCCCGACTCAACCGCATTCCCGGTCGCAAAGCAAGAACCAATCCCCGATATTCGCCGGGATCTCCCAAAGAATAGATACAGGAAACGGATGCAACGATGATGACGTCGCGCCGCTCAAACAGCGCGCTTGTGGCACTGTGGCGAAGTCGGTCGATCTCATCGTTGATCAACGCGTCCTTTTCAATATAAACATCTTTTCCCGGAATATACGCCTCCGGCTGATAGTAATCGTAATACGAAACGAAATATTCGACCGCCGCATCCGGAAAGAACTCCCGCATTTCGGAGCAGACCTGTGCCGCCAAGGTTTTATTCGGTTCCAAGATCAGCGTCGGGCGATTGACACGTTGGATCACATTCGCCATCGTGAAAGTCTTTCCGGATCCCGTAACGCCCAACAGCGTTTGCATCTTTTTGCCCTCTTCCAACCCCCGCGTCAACGTTTCAATAGCATACGGTTGGTCTCCGGTCGGCGTATACTCGCTTTTCAGTACAAACGGACGTGACTCCATAGATCCTCCATTTTTCTTTAATCGGAAAGATTGTATCACATTTTCGCCTGTTTGTAAATAGATTTTCGAATATTTTTCTAATTTAGGAAGATCATTTTCCGAAAAAGGAGACGACGGATCCGGTGCTTATAACCGACCGCAATACCGCCTCTCGCCGAGGACGTCTCCCTGTGCTTCGCGGGATCTTCCGTACCGCGTATGAATTTTATAAAAAAACAAAAAACTTTTTCGAAAACTATGGAAATTCCGACGATAATATGCTATAATGAAGTGATATTTTATAAAATAACGGTACTATACTGATCTGAAAGGAACCGAACATGCCCTCTTACATTGAAAAAGCCGAGCAGATGACTTTACCCGTGATCGCACTGCACGGTTCTGTTGCTTTTCCTGCCATTGCCATCAATTTCGAACCGGACGAGGATCGCTTCACGGAAGCGGCAAAAGCTTCCGGAGAATGCGGATCTCTGATCTTATTGACCGCTTTTTCCGAATTGGAAGAAGATCATCCGACCGGAGCTGAATTTCCGTATTATTCCGTCGGCACCATTGCCAAGATCAAACAAATGATCCGCACCCCCGAGGGACAGACCCGTATCATTGCGGAGGGATTGGCGCGTGCGGTCGTCACAAGCTACTCCCAACCCGGCGCCTATGTCAGCGCAGAGGTCGTTTGCAAACGGATCTTTCTCCCCGACAACGGCGGGGTGCGCGGAGAAGCCGCCATCCATGAAATGTTGCGTGCCTTGGGCAGAAACAATCGCTATCTTCCGACAAGTACGGAGGACTTGATGAACGCCGCAAAGCTCTTCCGCGACCCGGGTGCTTTGGCGGATTTTATTGCCGCAAACGTATTCGTTCGCGCGATTGATAAACAAGCCGTTTTGGAATGTTTCGACCCCCTGCAACGTGCCGAGATCCTTTTGGAAATCTTGGAAGAAGAAGCTGTGATCCTGAAAGAAGAAACGCTGATCCGCAACCGCGTCAATGCCCGCATGAACCAAAACCAAAAGGAATACTACTTGCGGGAACAGATCAAAGTCATTCAGGAAGAATTGGGCGAAGGCAGTGAGACCGAAGAATTCGAATCCCGGATCCAAGCAGCCAAATTGCCGAAAGAAGCGGAAGCAAAACTGCGAAAAGAAAACGACCGTTTGGCAAAAGTGCCATACGGCTCCGCGGAAGCTACCGTACTTGCCAACTACCTTGATATTTGCCTTTCCGTTCCGTGGAACAAAAAAACGCATGACCGCACCAAGTTTTCCGTTGTTCAAAAGGTACTCGATGCCGACCATTTCGGTTTGGAGACCGTCAAAGAGCGGATCGTAGAGTACATTGCCGCGAAACAACTGAATCCGGATCTGCGAAATCAGATCATCTGTTTGGTCGGTCCTCCCGGCGTCGGAAAGACCTCCATTGCCGCTTCCGTTGCCCGCGCCATGAATCGAAAATATGTTCGGATCTCTTTGGGCGGCGTACGGGACGAAGCCGACATCCGAGGGCACCGAAAGACCTATATCGGCGCAATGCCGGGGCGCATCGTCAACGCGCTTATTCAAGCCAAAGTGCAAAATCCTTTGATCCTTTTGGATGAGATCGATAAACTGACGCGAGATTCTCACGGGGATCCGACTTCCGCGCTGTTGGAAGTGTTGGACGGAGAGCAGAACAAAGCGTTTCGGGACCACTTTTTGGAACTTCCGATCGATCTTTCGGACTGCATGTTTCTCGCAACCGCAAACACGTTGGAAAGCATTCCCCGCCCCTTGCTCGACCGCATGGAGATCATAGAGCTCGGAACCTATACCAAACGAGAAAAATTGGAGATTGCCAAAACGCATCTGCTGCCGAAACAACTGACACGGCACGGTCTCAATCGGCGCACCTTGAAGATCACGGATGACGCCGTATCGGAACTGATCGATTACTACACCCATGAGGCGGGAGTTCGGAATTTGGAACGAACGATCGCAACCCTCTGCCGCAAAGCGGGCAAAAAACTGTTGGAACAGGAACAATCCCGCACGATCGTCATTACCGCAGCGGATGTTGCCGATTATCTCGGAGCACGGAAGCTCCTTCCGGAGCAGATCGAGGATGAAAACGAGGTCGGTTGCGTAAACGGATTGGCGTACACCGAACTCGGCGGAAGCATGCTGAAAGTGGAAGTTGCCGTTTTGGAGGGTACCGGAAAGATCGAAACGACGGGATCCCTCGGCGATGTCATGAAAGAATCGGCGCAAATTGCCGTCAGTTACGTTCGTTCCGTTGCGGCAAACTACCGCATTCCAACCGATTTTTACAAAACCAAGGACATTCATATTCATTTTCCGGAAGGAGCGGTCCCGAAAGACGGCCCCTCTGCCGGTGTCACCATGGTGACCGCTTTGATCAGCGCCTTAACGGGACGTGCGGTGCGCCGAGACGTTGCCATGACCGGTGAGATCAGCTTGCGCGGAAAAGTGCTTCCCATCGGCGGGTTGAAAGAAAAGACAATGGCGGCTTACAATGCCGGCGTCAAAACGGTCTGCATTCCGGCAGACAACCTGCGAGATTTGGAAAAAACAGATCCGCTGGCGAAGGAAAATCTGATCTTCATTCCCTGCAAAACGATCGCGGACGTGCTGGATCAGGCGCTGCTCCCGGATCCCGTTGCGA
The DNA here is from genome assembly GCA_964410895.1 of uncultured Ruminococcus sp. Classification (GTDB taxonomy): domain Bacteria; phylum Bacillota; class Clostridia; order Oscillospirales; family CAG-272; genus UMGS1865. The sequence goes on from CAYPIV010000003.1 coordinate 4,043, forward strand.
TTTCGGAAGAATGTGATATCGTTTCGGAAGCCGTACCGGCGGGACAGTTTTCCATTCCGCTCAATGCTCCCGCACCGACCGGTCAGGTCCGTTTGTTGCCGCAGGGAGCGGAAACGCCGCAAATGGCAGAAAGGAAGATCCATGGCTCTCAATCGTAATCTTGTCGAACTTCGTATCAGTGCGGGAAAAAGTACGCAATTTCCGTCGTCTCCTTTGTTACAAGTTGCTTTTTCCGGACGTTCCAACGTCGGAAAAAGTTCCCTGATCAACTCTCTGTTGGGAAGAAAAACGCTGGCGAGAGTCAGCGCAGCTCCCGGAAAAACGATCACCGTAAACTTTTATGAGATCGATCGCCAGCTGTTTTTTGTGGATCTCCCGGGCTACGGTTTTGCCAAACGCAGCAGAGAGGATCAGTTGCAATGGTCCGAACTGACCGACGGATATTTTACCAAAAATGCAAATATCGACCGATTGTGTTTGGTGCTGCAGTTGATCGACAGCCGCGTAGGTCCCACGGCGGATGATGAAACGATGCTTCGTTACCTGCGCCAAATGCAACTTCCCTTTTTAATCGTTGCCACAAAATGCGACAAACTGAATGTCGGCGAACGAAAAGCCGCAGAAGAGCGATTGCATAACCATCCGGATATTTCCGCAGATACCCCCGTGATCTTCTATTCCTCTTTGAAAGGGATCGGCAAGGAAGATCTTTGGCGACAGATTTCTTACTACACAAAAATAAAACTTTGACACCGGTGCGTCACCCTTTCAGAACGCTGAGAAAGGAACTTGATTATGCTTTTTTCACTATTACAGGGAAATAATCCCGCCGATATCTTTCTCTCCTTGCTTTTGACCTGTCCGATCATCCTGTTGGCGCTTTGCCTGCATGAAGTCGCACACGGTTGGATGGCATGGAAATGCGGTGACAGTACCGCTTACAACATGGGACGCTTAACGCTGAACCCGCTCAAACACTTGGATCCGATCGGCACGATCTGCATGCTGGTCATCGGCTACGGTTGGGCAAATCCGGTTCCCGTCAATTCCAGAAACTTCAAAAATCCGCGTCGCGGAATGGCTTTGACCGCCGCAGCCGGTCCCGCTTCCAACGGACTGCTCGGGTTGTTCAGCGCTTTGATCGCGGGAGTCCTCTTGGGGTTGTATTACGTTTTGCCGTTTTCAAACGATCTGTCGGCAAACATCTACACTTGGACCTACGTTTTTTTCAACTTGAGCGCACAGATCAACTTCACGTATATGATCTTCAATCTCATCCCTCTACCGCCGTTTGACGGTTCCCGCATTGCGTACGTCTTTTTACCGGATCGCATCTATTTCGGTGTGATGCGCTATGAGAGACAAATTTTAATGGGTGTGCTGATTTTGATGATCGTGCTGACCAATTTTACCGATTTTTCTTTCGGAAGCGGTGCCGCATGGCTGACCGACGCCATCTCCGGAGCGATCGCACGCATCGTGCTTCGGATCGCATACTGACCGCCCGCCGATCATTCACGGCCCCAACGATAATTCACAGAAAGGATATCCCGACGATTCATGGAAACGCCGACTTATCGAATTGAACAGTTTGAAGGTCCGTTGGATCTGCTTCTGTCTTTGATTCAGAAGAACAAAGTCAATATTGAGGATATTCCCATTTCTTTGATCTGCGATCAGTAT
>CAYPIV010000003.1:5825-16746 GCA_964410895.1 uncultured Ruminococcus sp.
GAAGAACAAAGTCAATATTGAGGATATTCCCATTTCTTTGATCTGCGATCAGTATTTGGAATATATCAAAACCGCACAGGCTTTGGATATGGAGCTGGCGGGCGAATTCATCGTTATGGCAAGCGAATTGATGCTGATCAAAAGCCGCATGTTGCTTCCGCGCACGGAGACCGAAGAAAAAGATCCGCGTGCCGATCTTGCGGACGCATTGTTGCGTTATCAACAGGCAAAGCAAGCCGTTACGTTTCTGAAGCCGATGTATGAAAAATTCAGCGGTCGTATGGTGAAAGATACCGATGAGATCACGGTAGACACCTCTTATGTGGCAGATCAGCAAGTCACCTCCCTGTGTCTTGCCGTCCGCCGGATGATCGCGGCAAACGAGAGCCGCCCGAAAGCGGAAAAACAGGTGTTTGCCCCGATGATCGCAAAACCCATCATCCCGGTAGATATCAAGATCGTCGGCATTTTACAGCATATGGAAAAAACGCCGAAACCATCTATGCAGGAATTGCTTTCGGACGCCGTCTCTGTTCCGGATCTGATCGCGATCTTTCTCGGGATCTTGGAGCTGATCAAAGTTCGAAAGATCCTGATCGACGAATCGCCGGACGATTTCATTGCGATTCACGGTGTTCAAACACGCTTTGTTGTCAACGACGATCCGGATGCGGAAACGCCGGAAGAAGAAAAAGTGTATTCGCCGAAATTACATGCAAACGATCCGATCCCGCTCTCTTCCCGCGCGGAAATGCATCGGGAGCAGCGCAGGATCCTCCGTGAGCAAAAGTTGGCGGAAAAGAAGCGATTGCGGGAAGAAGCGCGTGCCAAGCGCGCCGCAGAACGCGCCGAAGAAGCGGACCGTTCCCTCCCGCCGGACGATTCCGATTTGGATGCACAGGCAAAACTTGAGGAGCTCTTGGACAACCGATTGTCGGAAGACGACGAGGATATCATGGATGACCTCGGTTTGGATATGAACGAGATCCTCCGCACCATGGCAAAACAAGCAGAGCAATTCCCGAAAGACGACATCTGAGAATCGGTGATCCCGATTCGGATCCGTTCCAAATTATCAGAAAGGATCGCGGTAAACGAAGAACGATATGGAAGAGAAAAAAACAAATGCTCCTGCGATTTCGCCCCCCGAAACCGCACAAGAACTTGCCCAAGCGATCGAAGCGATCTTGTTTGCGGCAGGACATCCCATGCGATATGAAAAGATCGCATCCGCACTCGGCTTAAGTGTGAAAGATGTGAAAACCATGGTCAAGGAGATGGAAAAACATTTTCGCGAAGAAGATACCTACCACGGCATCCAATTGCTGATGTACCCAACCGCTTGCCAATTGACGACCAAGGAACAGTACGCCCCCTATATTCGGGAGGCTTTGGACATTCGCCGTGGCGGAAATTTATCCGCATCCTCCATGGAAGTCTTGGCAGTTGTTGCTTACAACCAACCGGTTACCAGATCCTTCATCGATCTGGTACGCGGGGTTGACGGTTCTTATGCCGTAAACTCTCTGTTGGACAAAGGTCTGATCGAAGCCGCAGGACGCTTGGATGCTCCGGGACGTCCCATGCTGTATGTAACGACCGACAAATTCTTGCGTGTTTTCGGGATCCGTTCGTTGGAAGAACTGCCCGAGACCGAAGCGCTCAGCGTTGCCGCCGCACAAGCGGAAGGATCCGAGTCGGATCGCTCGGAGGATACGTCCGATAAGACCGATCCCGTACCAAAAGATTATACCGCTCCCGTAGATACCGAAGAGACCGATGTGATCTATGAAAACGGGACCCCCTCCCCAACCGCCGACCGAGAGGAACCGTAAGCATATGCGACCGATCTTTCTGATCCTATCCGTTCCGCTGGGGATCCTGTTGTTGATTGCCTGTTTGATCCTGTTCGGAACGCTCAAAATCCGTTTGATCTTCGATGGCGATATTCGCGTGATCGCATCTGCGTTCGGGATTCGATACACCGTCCTGTCACCGGAGAAAAAGCAAAAAAAAGAACACCCAAAGCTCCGTGCGTGCCCGCATTCCGACCGCGCATTGCGGAAAGAATGGAAAAAACAAAAGCGGCGAGCCAAAAAGCTTGCCGAAAAAGAAGCCGAAAAAGCGGCTCGCGCCCGAAAAAAAGCGTTGGAAAAGCAAAAGAAAAAGCAGCGAAAGCAAGCGGAAAAAGCCTCTGCGGCAAGCGCTCCTCCCGCTCCGAATCTGAAAGAAAATTTGGAAATGGTCTTTTCGCTCTTAAAAAAATTCGGTCAGGTCACGCAATACCGATTTCGGATCCGCATTCGAAAAATGCGGCTTTGGATCGCAACCGACAATGCTGCCGATACGGCGATCCTATACGGCGTTACCGTGCAGGCTCTGACCGCGATCTTACAGTGGATCCATTTGCATGCGATCCCGATTCGCCGCGATACCGGCGGCACAACGGTCCAACCCGATTATTTGTGCAATACCTGCCGTGCGGAGATCGACATCACCTGCTCTCTGCATCTGCGGAGTGCACTCGCCATCGGCGTCCGTATGCTGTTTGCCTTTTTGAAAGAACGAAAGATCGCCCGTCAAAAAGCGCTTGACCGTGTGCGCAAGCACGCGGATCGGCAACAGCGATCGGGGGTTACCGAAAATGTACAAGATCAATCTTGAAAGGAAGATGAATTATGGGAAACGATTCTTCGATTAAGAACATTCTGCAAAACTCGCTCGATCAGATCCGCACGATCGTAGACGCCAACACCGTCCTCGGCAATCCGGTCACGACTCCCAGCGGCACAACGATCATCCCGATCTCCAAGCTGTCCATCGGATTTGCATCCGGAGGATTGGAACTTCCTCCGCGTGCGGCGGCGGAAAGCAACCAAAACTTCGGCGGTGGCGGCGGAACGGGCGTGACTTTGATCCCTCTGGGGATCTTGGCAATTTATGCGGACGGAAAAGTGGATATGATCCCCATGGCTGCCCCCGGAGAAAAGATCAGCAATCCCATCGGTCAAATTGCGGAGCTTTTGGACAACGCTCCGTCGATCATTGCACGGATCAAAGATGCGATCTCCGGAGTTGTCCCGCAAAAGGAAGAGGAAAGTGAAACTTCCGAGGAAGAAATCAAGCAAATGGAGGATGCCGTCTCCGAACAATTGAATTTTGCGGATGCCATTCCGCTGACCGAAAAAGAGCGTAAAAAGATCGTAAAGATCGAAGAACAAGCGGCAAAGCGTGCGGGAAAACTTTAATTTTCCCATGCTCGGTCATAATGTACCGATACCGAAAATAGAATACCCTTGAGGGAGTGCAAGTTTTCCTTCGGCATTCCCTCCATTTCTGTTTTCGGAGGTTTTTATGCAAACCAAAGTCAGGATCTTTTGCATGTGCCTGTGTTTGATCCTACCCTGCATTTCGATTTCCGCGCATGCCGATCAAAACGCCTCGGATCCCGTCTCCGCTCCGACCGTATCCGCGCAAAGCGCGGTCCTTTTGGAAGCGGAAAGCGGAACGGTCGTTTTGGAAAAGCAAAAAGATTTTCCGCTTTCCATGGCAAGCACCACAAAGATCATGACCGCTTTGGTCGCTTTGGAATTGGCTCCGACCGATACGATCCTTTCGATCCCGGAAGAAGCGATCGGAACCGAAGGTTCTTCCGTGTATTTGACCGCGGGCGAACAGCTCACTTTGGAGCAGTTGCTCTATGCACTGCTGTTGGAATCGGCAAACGATGCCGCCGTTGCCATTGCCGTAGGACTGTGCGGCAGTGTGGAGGCTTTTGCCGAGCAGATGAACCGAAAAGCGGAACATTTGGGACTGACTGCAACACACTTCGTCAATCCGCACGGATTAGACGATACCGAACATTACACCACCGCTTACGAATTGGCGATCATCACACGGCAGGCATTGCAAAATGCAACGTTTGCAAAGATCGTCGCTTCCAGAAAAGCCACCATACCGCATACGGACGGTACCAACGCGCGGTTACTGATCAATCATAACAAGCTCCTGCGCCTATATCCAGGTTGCATCGGCATCAAAACCGGATTTACCAAAAAAAGCGGGCGCTGTTTGGTTTCGGCTGCCGAACGCAACGGGGTAACGCTGATTGCCGTGACTTTAAATGCACCGGACGATTGGAACGATCACACCGCGCTTTTGGATTACGGTTTTTCTCGCTTTTCCACGGTCCTTTTGTGTGACGGAGACACTTTTTTGTATTCTCTGCCCTTGGTGGGCGGAACGGAAGCATCGGTCGCTGTCGGTACCGACGCTACGTATACCAAAGTGTTGCCCAACGCGCACGGTGAGATCACCTACACGGTAGAACTTCCCCGATTTGAATATGCGGGAATCTCGAAAGGCGAACAGCTCGGGCAAGTTCGCTTTTTCTGCGACATCAACGGTGACGGTTCTGCGGAAGAGATCGCGTCCGTTCCTTTATTTGCCCGATCCGAAGTTTCAAAGATCGCCTCGAAACAATCTTTTGGAAGTCGATTGCGGACATTTTTTCATACTTTTTTCTTCGGACAACAAAAATCGTAAATCGAAATCGCAGGTTGTTGCGGTTTCTGTCGGAAAGACCGAAAGATCGAAATTCAACGCGGGAGGATCTTTATGGCGGAATTCATTCGATTGCAAAAATATTTTACAGACTGCGGGATCCTTTCCAGACGTGCCGCGGAAGCGGAGATCCGTGCGGGAACGGTACTTGTCAACGGAACTCCTGCTTCGCTCGGCGATAAGATCGATCCGACACAAGACCTTGTGGAATGGAACGGAAAGCGGATCGTTCCCTCCCCGCAAAAACAACGGATCTATTTGATGCTGAACAAACCGAAAGGATACGTTACGACTTCTCACGATGAAAAAGGGCGAAAGACCGTTCTCGATCTGGTCAAAACCGTGGGAACACGTGTTTATCCCGTCGGACGTTTGGATATGGATTCCGAGGGACTGCTCTTGCTGACCAACGACGGTCAGTTTGCCGATCTTTTAACGCATCCGCGCCACAAGATTCCGAAAATTTATCGCGTGACGCTTGATCCGCCTCCCTCCGAATCGCAACGGTCCGCACTTGCAAAACCGATGACGCTTGACGGTTACCGCCTGCAACCGATCGGAGTCCGTAAGATCTCGGAAACCGAATTGGAACTGCGGTTACACGAAGGCAGAAACAGACAGATCCGCCGAATGTGTGCCTCGGTGGGGCTGCAAGTTACCAAACTGCGCAGGATCGCAATCGGAAAAGTGCAACTGAAAGATCTTCCGAACGGAGCATGGCGATATTTGACCGCTCGCGAAGTGGCGTATCTGCAATCGGCGGAATCAAAGCCCTCCGTTCCGCCCGTGCCGAATCCCGATCCCCTGCCGAAAAAGAAAGGAACAAAACATGCTGGAAGTACTGCCCATTCAAGATAAGGAAGAACAGGAACTGATGTGCCGTCGATGTGAGGTACCGTTTCAACCGGAATTATTAGCCTACAAGGCTTTGTCGGAAGGAACTCTGAAAGGGGTCTGCCAATTTACCATGGATCAAAACGGCGGTAGGATCCTGCATTTTGCCCATGTCCCCGGACAATACGAATTTGAACCCCTGTTCGTTATGGGGCGTGCCGCCCTGAATTTTATCGATCTGTGCGGGATCCACCGTGCCTTTTTCGACGCGGAATATTCCGATGAAACCTTGATCCGCGCCATTGGATTTTCCAAAAACAGCGCAGGCCGCTATGAGGTCGATCTGACAGATTTCTTCAAAGAGCCCTGTCAACATGCAAAAAAATAGAAAAGATCCGTTTCTCCCCGCAATTTAAAACCGAATAAAACCTCCGAAAATGCCGAATTGGTAAATTTTACCATTTGTATATGGAAAATTTTGGTAATTATTTCATAGGATTCCCTATTGCAAATTTTTCCAAAATATGGTAAAATATTCCTGCAAAGAAAACAAATCGCATTTTTGGAGGTTATTTTTTGATATGGAATACACAACGAAGATCTTGATCGCCGATGAAAGCCCTGCCAACCGTCTCTCCTTGCGGGAAGGCTTGTTGCGCGCCGGATATCGGAATTTGGACGAAGCCGCGAACGGAGAGGAAGCGATCATGAAGATCACGCGCATGCACCCTGACATTGTTTTAATGGATGTTTGGCTTTCCAAATTGGACGGCATCGGAGTGCTCCGCCAATGCAAAAATATCGAATTCGGACATGAAAAAGCACCCGCATTTATCATCGTTTCTTCGGTCTCCAGCCAAAATATATTTATTCAGGCAACCGAAGCCGGTGCAGAACTTTGCCTGTTAAAACCGGTCAATATGGGAAGTCTTTGCGAACATATCGAGACCATTGCTTCGCACCGTACCGTTCAGGAGATCCCCGCCGCCGCAATGCGGGAAGAACCCGCAACCGCCGATATTGAAACACAGGTAACGCAAATCATTCATCAGATCGGAGTCCCGGCTCACATCAAAGGATACCAATATTTGCGTACCGCCATTTTGTTGACCGTAAAAGACAGTGATATCATCAACTCGGTCACCAAAATTCTGTACCCGTCCGTAGCCAAAAAATACGCCACTACCACAAGCCGCGTGGAACGTGCGATCCGACATGCCATCGAAGTGGCGTGGGATCGTGGAGACGTCGATACCTTAAACTCGTATTTCGGGTATACCATACAAAACAATCGCGGAAAGCCGACCAATTCGGAATTTATCGCCATGATCGCGGATAATCTCCGATTGAAATACAAAATGTTTTGATCCGACCGTATGTCATGACTTCCGAATCAACCGATCGAATCCTTTTTGAAAACCCACCCCGATCATCCACTGCGGTTCCCGAAACAGTTACAAACGGAGGAGCGGCTTTTCGATCTTGAGCGACGCTCAGCCTGTCTTTGAATTCCTTTTCCCGAATTCGAACAGCCGAGCGTCGCAATTTTCTTTTCCCGGAGAACGAGATCCCATCGGATCGGAAACAAAGACGGGCTTCTTTCCCGAAAAAAGATTCAAACAGGAGAAAACAGATGAATCGAATGATCTCTCACGACAAACGAATTCAAAGAAAGCAACCGCTGATCTTGCTGATACCGTAACCTTGTCCGTTTCGGGCAAGGTCTCGGGATCGTTCAAAAGTCCAAATATCAAAAAACAGAAAGGAAGTATCATTATGAAAAGAAAACAGGTCTTTTGTTGGATCGCGTTCATCCTATCGCTGACAATTTTACTGACTTCCCTCCCGTTAGCGGTCTTTGCGAGTGAAAGCCGTTCAACCGCATCGCTCTCTTCCCCCGTTTCCTCGGATCCGATCGCCGAACAAACCTTGTTCGAGGTCGTAGAAAAGCGAACGGAGACCACAAAAACATTCCGTTTACAAGACGGCAGCTATTACACCGCGCAATACGACGATCCGATCCATCGCCGTGATGCAAACGGAAATTGGCAGGATATCGATAATTCGCTCTCGGCAAACGGAGACGAATACACCAATTCCGATGCACGCGTAAAATTTTCCAAAAAAACGACCGGAAACGGTACCCTTTTGGCACTGCATGACGGGAATCGAAAGATCACCATCAGCTTGGACAATGCCAAAAAGAAGGTCACGGGTGAAGTGACCAACGCTTCCGCCGGATCCGCTTCTCACAAAAACGAATTGGAAAAGTTGACCTCTCTTGACAAACTCTCGGCAAACATTCGGTATGCCGACGTTTTGGAGGACGTGGATCTGGAATATGTCGTGATTTCCAATCACATTAAGGAAAATATCATTATCAAAGAGAAAAAAGACCGCTATTCGTATACATTTACCATAAAATTAAACAATTTGGCGGCAACACAGACCGACCGCGGTGAAATTCTTCTGTTTGACGAGGAAACCGGAGACGTGCTTTACACCATTCCGGCAGGCTACATGCAAGATGCCGGCGGTGCGCTTTCGTATGCAGTCGCTTACGCCTTTACCGACCGCGGAAACGGCAGTTATTCGCTGACCGTCACACCGGATGCCGATTGGATCAACGCCGCGGAACGGCAATTCCCGGTTACGGTGGATCCGCCGCTCCATACGCAACCGGAGGACTCGGTCTACGATGTCAGCATCACTTCAACCGGAAAGCTCAACACCACTTTGCTGACCGTATCTCCGACGGTCACCTCCTATTGGAAATACGTGGATCTCGACAGTCTCCAAATTCCGACGTCGGCATATGTTACCAATGTCACATTCTCGGCTACCGCCAAGATCTCAAGTTACGTGGATCTGTACATCGGGATTCATGCCGCGACTTCGGATTGGAACGAAAGTACATCCTATTCGAATTTTGCGTTTAACAGTAACTATTGTGATCTGGAACACATCTGTAACTACGGTGAGACCTCCGACATCGATTGCGAATGGAATATTACATCGATCTACAATCAGTGGAAAACCGGTAACAACTACGGATTGGCGCTTTCCTGCGTATCCGGAACCGGTACCGTTTATTTCCGTTCCTCCAGCTCCGCACTGACCGCTTCCAGACCGCGTTTGTGCGTGGAATACCGTGACATGAAAGGTACGGAGGACTATTGGACGTTCACTTCTCAAAGCGCAGGCTTTGCGGGTACCGGAGCGGTCAATCTTGCAACCGGTAATCTGGTATTTTGCATTCCGACTTTGACAACCACCGATGCTTTGATGCCGTTTACTCCTACCTTGGTATACAACGCCTCGTTGGCAAATAAATCGTACACCTCGGAAAATGCACAAGTTCCGTATACGATCTCCTGCACTCCCTACGGATTCAAATGGAACATTCAGGAGACCTTGCTGAAAAAGTCCTACACCGACGCGGAAGGAACCGAGACCGATCTGTATATTTGGGCAGACGCAGACGGTACCGAGCACTATTTTTTGCCGACCTCCGTATCCGGAACCTATCGGGATGAGGACGGGCTGCAAATGACGTTGACGGAACACTCTTCTTCGTTCTGTAAGATCACGGACAGTAACCAAAACGTCAGAAACTTTTACTATCAGTCAACCCTTGCGGTTTGGTATTTGCATGACTGTACGGATGCAAACGGAAATCAACTGATCTTCACCTACGATTCTTCCGGTCGTCCGACAGCCGTTTCCGTTAAGCCGAAATATTACGCGTCCGTCATTCAATTGGAGATCGCGTACGATCCGTTCGGCAACCCGCTTGCGGTATGGAATCCGACCTCGGGAGAAGCAGTTGTATTTCGGTATGCCGCAACAAGCACCGCCGAACCGACTGCCGCAGGCGGAAATTATCTGCGTTACCTGCTCCGTGTTCATTGGACGGGAAGCGCAGAGAGCTTTGATGAATCGGCATTGCTCACCTTCTATCAATTGCAGACCAATGCAAGTACCGGAAACATTTCCGTGGACGGCATTGCACAGTATCAATACACAAACGGCTGTCTGCAATCCGCAGAAAACAGCACCACCGGGTATCGATTGGTATATACCACCTACAACCAAAAGATCACGCAGATCAAAGAATATGCAAACGATGAATTCGGCGATACCGTTCTGTTTTCCTATTATGCCGGTGCCACAAACGTGCAGACCACCGGAACGAACAACCTCATCGGACTCGATGCAAGCGATCCCAGCGCCGAGGACGACCTGTTGACGACCTATGTATTTGACAGCTGCGGCCGCACCGTCAGCTGCTATACCAAAGATTATTGGTCAAGTTCGATCTTATACGGAGCCACAGCCGGACAATATGTGGGAGATGCCAACGAATCTGCCAAGAACAACTTAAAATCTTCGGTTCAAACCGGACAGCACTCTTCCAATTACATTCTCAACGGCGGCTTTGAAGAATACACCGGAACCGATTTTGCATATTGGACAGAAGACAACGCGCAGTGGAATGCTCCGTCGACGTTGGCTTATGAAGGAACCTCTTCTGCCCGCATCAGCATTGCCGACAACGAAATCACCACCATGTCGCAATCGGTGTATCTCGATTCGGGAAGCTATTGTCTTTCCATGCAGATCATGGCAATGAACGACACGGATTCCGAGATCTTTCTTTCGATCAAGCGAGTTCTCACCAACGGAACAACGGAACTGCTTGCTTCCAAAGAAGTTCCGGAAAGTTTGTGCCACGCAACCACCGGATTCCACTTTGTCAGCTTGGAATTCGACGTTTCCGTAGGAGATGGATACCTTGTTTCCATTTCTGTCAGCGGAACGCCGACGGAGCAAACGGATTATTATATCGATAACGTCATGCTCTCCAAAACTACCGGTGCCGCTCCCTATGACATGGTACAATACGGTCATTTTGATGATTTCCGACCGAGATCTGCCTACGCGCATGCAAGCGATTTTTGGACCGTGACCGGTGGAACCGGATCGGTCACGACTGCACAATCTTCCCCGTTCGGACTTGTTTTAAAGCACACCCCGACCATCGGTACCACGGTATCTTACGATCAAACCGTATACAAAGGCAGTGAATTGGAAAAAATTCAATGGGACAATCAAAACGATACTTCTCTTTTGATCCCCAGAACTTTCACCGTATCGGGCTTTGCCAAAGGTACCGGGCAATCCTATGCCGACAATTCGGATTTTTGCATTCGTGTCTGCGTCAATTATTACAACGGCACTTCCTCCGGCGACTGTGAGATATTCGATTTTGAATTTGCGCGGGATCTGACCAATTGGCAATTCATCAACGGCGTTTTCACCACGGATCCGTCGCGCGGCGCGGTCGACACCATCGTGATCAAACTGATGTACAACAATCATCCCGGAGTGGGATATTTCGATGGAATCTCCATGGTTCTCGATGACAGCAATACCGCAGTATATGCGTACACGGATCAAGGATATCTTTCGCAAAGTACCTCCGGAAAAAATTCCGCATGGTATTTCTATGACGAAAAAGATC
>CAYPIV010000004.1:0-16536 GCA_964410895.1 uncultured Ruminococcus sp.
CGTCCTCCATCCAATATGAGAACGATGACTTGATGCGTCCGATCCACGGAGATGACTATGCCATTGCCTGCTGTGTATCTTCCATGCGTGTCGGAAAAGAAATGCAGTTCTTCGGCGCACGTGCAAACCTTGCCAAGTGTTTGCTGTATGCCATCAACGGCGGTGTTGACGAGATCACCGGAAAACAGGTCGGTCCCGCATACCGTCCCATCACTTCGGAATATTTGGACTATGATGAAGTCATGTTGCGTTACGATCAAATGATGCAATGGTTGGCGGGAGTTTATGTCAACACATTGAATATCATTCACTACATGCATGACAAATACAGCTACGAGCGGTTGCAAATGGCTTTGCACGACAAAAACGTGACACGTTGGTTCGCGACCGGTATTGCGGGGCTTTCCGTGGTTGCGGATTCCCTGTCCGCCATCAAGTATGCAAAGGTGAAAACGATCCGCAACGAAGCGGGAATTGCCGTGGATTACGAGATCGAAGGAGATTTCCCGAAATACGGAAACGATGACGATCGTGTGGACTCTATCGCATACAATGTTGTTCATACATTCATGGAGCACATTCGCAAGAATCATACTTACCGTAAGAGCATTCCGACCACATCGATCCTTACCATTACCTCGAATGTCGTATACGGTAAGAATACGGGTGCAACGCCGGACGGACGGAAAAAAGGAGAACCGTTTGCGCCGGGTGCAAACCCCATGCATCAAAGAGATACGCACGGCGCCGTTGCTTCGCTCTCTTCGGTTGCAAAACTGCCGTTTGCCGATGCACAGGACGGTATTTCCAATACCTTCTCCATCATCCCCGATGCCCTCGGTAAGAACGACCGCATCTTCGCAGGCGATCTGACCGTGGAATTGGATTGCGACAACAGCACTTGCGCTTCCGCATCGTTGTTCGAGGCGTTGGACGATACCGCGAAAAACCAAAATTGAAAGGAGATCCCGTTATGGCAGCAAATCAAAATCAAATTGATAATCTGGTTTCTCTTTTGGACGGATATGTACAAAAGGGCGGACATCACCTGAATGTAAACGTCTTTACGCGGGAAACGCTTTTGGATGCGCAACAGCATCCGGAAAAATATCCGCAACTGACCGTTCGTGTCAGCGGTTACGCGGTCAACTTTATCAAGCTGACCAAGGAACAGCAGGACGAGGTCATTTCTCGGACTTTCCATAACCGAATCTGATCCATGGCACAGGTAGGATACATTCATTCCACCGAAAGTTTCGGGACCGTTGACGGTCCGGGGATTCGTTTTGTGGTGTTTTTGCAAGGATGCCCGATGCGGTGTTTGTACTGTCACAACCCGGATACTTGGGCTTGCAAAAAAGGAACGGAATGCACCGCCGATGAAATCATGCAACAATACCAAAAGAATACCGCCTTTTATCGAAAAGGCGGTATTACCGTTACCGGCGGCGAGCCGATGCTGCAGATCGACTTTTTAACGGAACTGTTTCAAAAAGCAAAAGCATGCGGGATCCATACCTGTTTGGATACCTCCGGGATCCTTCACCGTCCGCAGGATGCCGATTACTTGCAAAAAGCGGACCGACTGTTCCAAAACACCGATCTTGTTTTGTTGGATATCAAGCATATCGATGACGATATGCATCGAAAGCTGACCGGGCATTCCAACCGTGCCGTGTTGCAATTTGCACGGTATCTGAGTTCCGAAAACATCCCGATGTGGATCCGCCATGTAGTACTTCCGAATTACACCGATACCCCGAGAGCCTACCGCCGGTTGGGAGAGTTTCTTGCCGAACTACATTCGGTAAAAGCTTTGGACGTACTTCCCTATCATACCATGGGTGTTTCCAAATACCAAGCCCTTGGCATCCCGTATCCGCTCAAAGACGTTCCGCCCGCCACGGTAACGGAAGCCGAACAGGCGAAAGCGGAGATTCTGAATGCCTATCGCAACCGCAAAGCGCATCTTTCGGCTCCGTAAGTTTCTTTTTTCATTTGCGTCCGCATACAAGTTCCGAAAAGATCCGTAACAACGACCGTATCGTACCGCCGCGCGAGATCAAACCGTGCGGCGGTACTTTTTTAGGAACCGACCGTTCGGCATTCCTTGTCGGAACCGTCCAAAAAAAGAGAATCGGCTTTTGCAAAATTATGGCACCTTTTCGTTCGGGATCCCGCAACGGAATCTCTTTTTTCGAATTCTACATTAAAATACAAGAAAAGACTTGCTTTTTGTCGAAGAATATGATATGATATTACATAGATTGGTATGCTTTTTGGAAGCATTCTGTTCGATATCATACGGCAAATTTTGCCGGCAAGATGAGAAAGGATTTCAAAAATGTTGGATTTGCAAAAAGCATCGATTTTAAAGCGAATATCCGCCTATTTGTTAGACATGATCCTTTTTCTCATTCTTGTTACCTTTATCGGAGCTCTGTCGGCGCAAGTTCTGCATTACGAAGATCGGTCAACCGCCTACCGCGCTCTGTATCAAAAATATTACGACCAATACGGAATCAATCCCAATATTACGGAAGATGAATATTCCCTTTTAACCGAGGAAGAAAAATCCGCTTACGAATTCGCCGAAGATGCCATTCGATCCGATGAGGACATCCTTCATTCCGAACTTCAGCTGTTTACCCTTTTTCTCGTTATCACCGCGATCAGCATCTTTTCGACCTACCTGATATTGGAGTTTTTGATTCCTTTCTTTTTGCATAATGGGCAAACCGTCGGAAAGAAAGTGTTCGGGATCGGGTTGATGCGGATCGACGGAGTCAAGATCTCCACGTTTCAGCTCTTTGTGCGAACCGTCATCGGGAAGTGCGTCATTGAGACCATGGTCCCGCTCCTGTTGCTTTCCATGTTGGTCATGGGATTGATCGGGATCACCGCACTCATTGTGATCGCCCTGTTCGCAATCTTACAGTTGGTCCTGTTTTTCGCTTCCAAGACCAATTCTCCGATCCACGATAATTTGGCAGTTACCGTTGCCGTGGATCTTTCTTCGCAGGTGATCTTTGAAAATGCCGAAGAACTGCTTGAAGCAAAGAAAAAGCTCGCCGCCGAAAAAACGCAGGAAAGCCCGTACTGATCCGAACGTCTTTCGTTCCGGCTTTCCGATTTTCCCCGATTTTCGCTTTTAATTTTGTTTTTACAAATTAAAAATACTTTTTAAACTTCCAAGGAGGTCACATGAAGGTTGAACTGCAAAACCTAACCAAAATCTTCCCCAGCCGCAACAAAAAAGCGAATGAGGAAGTGGTGGCGGTAAATGATGTTACCATCACCATCCCCGACGGAAAACTGATCGGCTTACTCGGGCCCTCCGGCTGCGGAAAAAGCACGACGCTGTACATGATCAGCGGATTGCTGAAACCCACCGGCGGAAAGATTTTCTTCGGAGAAGAAGATGTTACCGAGCTCTCACCGGAAAACCGCGGTGTTGGTTTGGTCTTTCAAAACTACGCGCTGTACCCGCACATGACCGTGAAACAGAACATCCTGTTTCCCCTGCAAAATTTAAAGGGTGAGGACAAGCTGGACAAGAACGCCATGTTGGAGCGCGCCTACGAAGCCGCACGCTTGGTGCAGATCGACGGACTCATGGACAGAAAGCCGTCGGAACTTTCCGGCGGTCAGCAACAGCGGGTTGCCATTGCCCGCGCGTTGGTCAAAATGCCTCGCGTACTTTTGCTTGACGAACCGCTTTCCAACTTGGATGCTCGCCTGCGCTTGCAGACCCGAGAAGAGATTCGTCGGATCCAAAAAGAGACCGGCATTACCACGGTATTCGTAACTCATGACCAAGAAGAAGCAATGAGCATTTCCGACTTGATCGTGGTCATGAAAGAAGGAATCGTACAGCAGATCGGAAAGCCGCAGGCAATCTATGACGACCCGATCAACCTGTTTGTTGCGAAGTTCCTCGGAACGCCTCCCATCAACGTCTTTAAAGGCCGCGTCACGGGCGAAAAGCTGTGGATCGGCGAAAAAGCCGTTCTGGATGTGAAAGGAGCTCCCGATAAAGAAGTTTATGTCGGCGTCCGTCCCGAGGGCTTTGTACCGCAGGAGAACGGAGCGCTGGTTTGCGATCTGCTGAACGTGGAGGTCATGGGACGCGACATCAGCGTGGTTGCCAAGCATGAAGCTTCCGTCAACCCCACGATCCGTTCCATCATCAATTCGGATCACAGCATCGGAACCGATGACGGCATTCCCGCAACCGTGGCTTATAACCTCAAGCCGAATAAAGTATTCCTCTTTGACGCGGAAACCGAGGAAAGAATTTCGTTCGAGGTGAAGTAAATGGTTGACAGTAAACATCAATGGAAGGCATGGCTCTACCTGTTACCCGCCGTCATACTGTTGCTGATCTTTACGGTGTGGCCGATCATCAACACCGTAGTCACGGCATTCATCTATGATGTGGATTACCAAGTTGCGGAATTTCAGGCAGAACCCGCGGAAAACGGATACCGTTTCTACCGCATCAATGATGCCGACCAAAAAGAATATTTGCAGATCGGATCCGCAGAAACGGGATCCGCCGTTCTGCAGTACACCACCGACAGCGGATCGGTATTCACTTACCAAACCGAATATGCCGCGTGGATTGCTCAAAAAGACGGAACCTCTTACTTTCTCGGTGCCACTGCGGATTCGCAGCTGGACGTGTTTGCGATCACCGAGGAAAGCGCCGCACGCATCGGAGTTTCTTTGTATGCCGCACGCTTGTTGAATGCTTCCGACCGAACGATATTGACCGAAGGATTCCAAGAAAAAGTCAACTACCGCATGGAAGTGTTCAAAGGAACGGAGGAAGCATTTGTTTATGCAGTTTCCGATACCGAGCAGGGGTACATCTCCGCGACCAAAATATTGGACAGTGCGGCAAAGATTTACGGCGATCAAGGATCGAATTCCGCTTCCTACAAGCTCTATTTCAAAAACGATGCGAAAGAAAAGTTTTATATCGATCTCACTGCGGATGATGCGGGAACGATCTGCCTGCAATATGCCGCTGCAACCGAATGTGAGTTCTCCTATCGGCAAGATTCCGAAGCATGGGTCTGCACACGGGACGGGGTCGACTTCTATTTGGCGTTGGATACCGCCGCAAACCGCATCGGTATCTACCGATTGGAGGACCGCGGAACTTCTTCCGAGCATCAACCGGCTGCCATCATTTCACATCGCGGAGAAGCTTCCGAACCCAAGTATATGACGGGCAAATTGACCAACGGAATGTCCTATCGGATCGGTGCATACCGCCAGCCGAACGGCACACGGATGTACGTCACAAACGGAAACGATCCGAGCGGGATCGGAGTCAAGCTGACCGATAATATCAACGGAGATTCCGTCTCCAAAGTCGGTATTCATAACTTTGTGGAAGTTTTGACCCACAAAGGAAGCGACTTTATGGTTTGCTTGAAGAACACCTTGATCCTTACGGTCATCACCGTACCGATCTCCACCGTTTTGGCGTTGCTGATCGCCGTTGCGCTCAATTCCATCAAACCGTTTCAGAAAATCTTACAAACGATCTTCTTTCTGCCCTATGTTACCAACTCAATCGCCATCGGAATGGTGTTTGCGGCAATGTTCAACATTGTCGGTTTGACCTCTTCTGCACCTTCCTACGGTATCATCAACAACATTTTGGGGTTGTTCGGTGTGGAGCCCATCAACTGGATCAACCAAGGTGCTCCCGCATGGGCAAGCTTTACCGCACTCATTATCTACATTGTTTGGAATGCACTTCCCTTTAAGATCTTGATCCTGCTGGGTGGGTTGCAAAGCATCAACAAGCAGTATTACGATGCCGCAAAGATCGACAGTACACCGAAATGGCGTGTGTTGACCAGAATCACCGTTCCGCTCCTTTCCCCCATGCTGACCTACGTTGTTATTACCAGCTTTATCGGAGGATTTAAGGAATATTCCAGCGTGGTCGGTATCTTCGGTGACAGCAAAGCCGTACCGGGCGGTGCGAATATGAACACCATTGTCGGTCACATTCAAAATCACTTGACCAAAACGCGCGATTACGGTCTTGCCGGTGCCGCCGCATTGATGCTGTTTGTCATCATCTTCATCGTCACGATGATCAACCTGCGGATCAGCAAGAAGAACACGCATTATTAAGAAAGGAGGAAATTGCATCATGAGTCAAAACGAAGTCAAACTGCCCAATGGGGCAAACAA
Organism: uncultured Ruminococcus sp.; assembly: GCA_964410895.1. Lineage (GTDB taxonomy): Bacteria > Bacillota > Clostridia > Oscillospirales > CAG-272 > UMGS1865. The sequence goes on from CAYPIV010000004.1 coordinate 6,220, forward strand.
CACGGCAGAAACGGTTTCCTCCGCTTCGAAAGTCATGAAAGAGCAGGACATTCAAAAAGTCTCCGCCATGCAAAAGATCCGTAAAATAGTAGGATATGTGTTGATCTACACGTTCCTCGGTATCATGGCGCTGATCGTTCTGTTTCCGTTCTATTTCATGATCATCTCTTCCCTCAAATCGCTGGCGGAATATCGGTTATCCGTTCCCACGCTGATCCCGAGGGAATGGCACTTTGAAAACTACACGGAAATTCTGTTTCCAACCGATCCGAATCCCGATTTTGACCTGTTTACCCTGTTTCGAAACACCGTATTCGTCGGAATCGTTTCTACGGTACTGTCTTTGATCATTACCGTGCTTTCCGCCTTTGCGTTCGCACGGTTGGAGTTCAAGGGAAAAAACATTATGTTTGCCGCGCTTTTGGGAACCATGATGATCCCCGGTGAGCTGTTCACCATCACCAACTATGCAACCGTTATGACAAAAGACGGGTGGTTTCCGACCTTCTTCAACGGACTCGGAAATTTATTCGGACTGTTCGGTGAAGATTTTCAGATCCCGATGGTGGATTCCAGCTACGCCGCACTGATCGTTCCGTTCTTGGTCAGCATCTTCTATATCTACCTGCTTCGGCAAAACTTTATGCAGATCCCGAACGAATTGTACCTTGCAGCCAAGGTAGACGGTACCAGCGATATCAAATACTTGTGGAAAGTGATGATCCCGCTTGCACTCCCAACCATTATTTCCATCACCATTTTGAAAATGATGGGTGCATGGAACTCTTACATGTGGCCGCGTTTGGTTGCCAATGACGAAGCGCACCGTTTAATTACGAACGGATTGCGGAACGCCTTCAACGATACTTCGGGAAACACCGATTATCCGCGCCAAATGGCTGCCGTTGCATTGGTTTCCCTCCCCCTCTTCTTGGTATTCGTGTTCCTGCGGAAATACATCATGAAAGGTGTCAGCCGCAGCGGTATCAAAGGTTAAGCGTTCCGCAAATTCTCTGCGGAACTTAACAAATATCAAATTTTTAAAAAGAAAGGAAGCAAAAGTCATGAAAAAAGTTTGGATTGCAATGATCCTCCTCATTGCAATGTGCTTCAACTGCCTTGCTTTGGCAAGCTGTGACAACGACCAAGGGAACGATCCCGCGGGCGATGCCACTACGAGCGCACAAACTACAAACGCTCCGGATGCTCCCGGAAACGACAACGATGCAAGCAACACCCCCGGCGGTAACACCCCCGCCAACACAACAGGCGGTAACACCCCCGATGTCACCCCTACGGAAGCGGACGGATATGACGGAAGCGCCGTAACCATTCGTTTCTGCCATACCATGGGTTCCAATTTGAGCGATGTTTTGAATGATTACATCGCAGAATTCAACAAATTGTACCCCAACATTACCATTTCCCACGAGCAGGTCGGCGGATATGACGATGTGCGTGAGCAGATCAGTACCGAGATCACCGTCGGAAACCAACCCAACATCGCGTATTGCTATCCCGACCACGTTGCCATGTACAACATTGCAAAAGCAGTGGTCGCGTTGGATTCCTTGATCGACAGCGAGGTTGTCGTTGTTCGTGCAGACGGCACCGAAGAGATCATGGGGCTGACCGATGATCAGATCGACGATTTTATTGCCGGTTACTACAACGAAGGCAAGCAATTCGGAGACGGAAAGATGTACACGTTGCCGCTTTCCAAATCCACCGAAGTTTTGTATTACAACGAAACGTTCTTTACACAGCACGGGTTGACCCCTCCCACCACGTGGGATGAGATGGAAGCTCTTTGCAAACGAATCAAGGAGATCGATCCGGATTGCATCCCCCTCGGATATGACAGCGAATCCAACTGGTTCATTACCATGTGCGAGCAGTACGGTTCGGATTACACCAGCGCAACCGGCGATCACTACACTTTCAACAACGAAACCAACAAGAATTTTGTCAAACGTTTCCGTGAATGGTACGAAAAAGGTTATGTTACCACGCAGGAATTGAACGGCGGTTATACTTCCACCCTGTTCACCGCACAGAAAGGCGTCAGAAGCTACATGTCCATCGGTTCTTCCGCAGGCGCAACCCACCAGCGCCCCGAGAAAGACACCAACAATGCATATCCCTTCAACGTCGGAATCACCACCATTCCGCAAGTTGACGCAACCTCTCCGAAGGTCATCTCTCAAGGTCCTTCCCTCTGCATTTTCGATAAAGCGGACAAACAGGAAGTTTACGCTTCTTGGCTCTTTATGAAATTCCTGACCACCAATGTGGATTTCCAAGCAGAATTCTCCATGGCTTCCGGCTACGTTCCGGTTTTGAAGTCCGTTGCCGACAATGAGATCTACAAGAACAATTTCTTGAATCTTGCAAACGGCGGTGACTACATTGCCGCACTTTCCGCAAAGATCTGCTTGCAACAAGCGGAAGCTTACTATACTTCTCCCGCATTCAACGGTTCTTCCGTTGCACGTGAAGAGGTCGGTACTCTGATGCAAGACTGTTTCACCATCCTTGTTCCGGAAACTTCGACTTTGGATGAAGTCATCGATGCGTTGTTTGCAGCCGCAGTGGAAAAATGCAAATACCTGTCTTAAAAAACTCTAACGGAAAACAATCGTTATGAAACAGAAACACATTCAAAAAATCATTACGTTCGTATTGCTGATCGGCACCCTTCTCGGATGCCTTTCGGCATGCGATCAACCAGAGCAAGACGATCCGGAACCGTCGTACAACCAAACCGATGTTACCGGCACCACTGCAACGGGCGATCATTCCGCAAATTTCCCAACTCCGGATACCGGAGATACCGATGAAAACAACGGTGGAAACAACGGCGGAAACAACAGTGGAAACGACGACGAAAACGAGGATGCCCCCATCGATTACGCTTCGCTGTTGAAATTGGATATGAATTCTTCCACGGCAAAGCAGATCGTTACGGTCAAGACCTATATTGACGGCGATACCACGCATTTCCACATTCCGGAATCCATGATCCCAAACAGTGACGGCGTGTTGAAAGCAAGATACATGGCAGTCAACACTCCCGAGTCGACCGGAAAGATCGAAGAATGGGGAAAAGCAGCTTCGAATTTCACAAAATCCAAGCTTTCGTCGGCAACCTCCATTTTGGTGGAATCCGAGACGGAAAAATGGGAAGAAGACAGCACCGGCAGCCGATACATGGTTTGGGTTTGGTATAAAGAATCCGATGACAGCGATTGGCGAAGTTTAAATGTTGAGCTGTTGCAAAACGGACTTGCCATTCCCTCCAATTCCGCAAACAACCGTTACGGAACCACTTGTACGGCAGCCATTCAGCAAGCAAGAAAGTTGAAATTGAAGGTCTATTCCGATGAGCAGGACCCCGATTTTTACTACGGCGAGGCGCAGGTCATTACCTTAAAGGAACTTCGTTGCAATCTTGAGAAGTACAACGGCACCAAAGTTGCTTTCACGGGTGTGATCACCGTCAACTACAACAACGGAGTCTACGTGGAAAGCTACGATGATGAGACCGCTATGTGGTACGGCATTTATGTGTACTACGGATTCGGTATGAACGGCACCGCATTGGATATTCTTTCCGTCGGAAACGAATCCCGCATCGTGGGAACTGTTTCCTATTACGAAGCGGGCGGTACGTATCAAGTCTCCGGACTTTCCTACCGCGTAATGAAACCGGACGATCCGTCCAACATCAAAAAGCTGAGCGACGGGCATTCCCCTGCATATTTCCTGACAGATGCCGATACCTTTGCAAACGGAGCCGTTTCGGTCCCGTATCTTGACGAGGACGGAAAAGAAGCATCCGCAGACTTCCGCTATGCCGAGTTGGCTGTCGGTTCTTCCATTCGGATGCAAGGATTGAAAGTTGTCAAAATTTCCACCACGACCAACGAAGAAAGCAGCCAAAAGGGTGCCATGACCTTAACTTGCGAGTTTGAGGGCATTCGCATCAGAGTTCGCACCGCCGTTCTCAGAGACAGCGACGGCAATCTCATCACGGCAAGTGCGTTCGAGGGAAAAACCATTGACGTTTGCGGAATCATTGATTTTTATATGAACGATTACCAAATTAAGGTCTTTTCCATGGACAACATCACTTTTCAGGAATCCTAAAATAAATATTATATAAGGAGACATCATGAAAAAACTATTGATTCTGTGTCTGGCACTCATTCTCTGCCTCTCTTCCCTGAGTGTGCTGAGTGCATGTGACAACGACAAGAAAACCGATCCCGATGTGACCACAGGTCCCGATTCGACTACGGGTCCCGATTCGACCACAGGTCCCGACTCGACCACAGGTCCCGACTCGACCACAGGTCCCGACGGCGGCGATGACACCCCCGTTGTTTACGATCTGGACAGTGCAAAAGCTTATTTAAAAGATCTGTACAAGTCTTACCTGACGGCAAATGAGACTGCAGCTGACTATGAGTTGGTTGCAAAAGTATCCATTGCCAATGTTGTTTACAACGTCACTTGGACCGTGGATACCGACAAGATCACCGTTGAATCCAAGAATGAAAACACGGTTTTGGTCAACGTGGATGAAAAGTCCAAAGAAGAACTGCAATACAAACTGACGGCAACCATTACCACTCCCGATAACAGCGCTTCCATTGAACTCTACTTCAACTTGGTCGTTCCCAAGTACAATGTGCTTTCCTATGCGGACTACATTGCAACCGAAGCCGAGAAATCCGTTGTGGTAGAAGGAATCGTCATTGCCGTTCACTCTCAAAGCGCCGGCAATAAGTACAATCAACTCTACATTCAGGATCTGAACGGTGACGGCGGTTACTACATCTACTCCATGGGCAAAGATCCCGTTGCAGACCTTCAGATCACTGCCGGCATGACCGTAAGCGTAACCGGTACCAAAGATATCTACAACGGTTTACACGAGATCAAGAATGCAACCGTAGCCGTAAGCGACAGCACGGTACAATCCGTAACGCCTTTGGACATCACCTCCGTTTTTGCAGCCGCGCAAAGCACCAAGGATGCAAACCTTGTGAACAAGCTCGGTATGTTGGTTACCATCAAGGGCGTACAGATCACCACACAGGATCTTGCAGAAACTTCTCAGTACTACAAGTTCAAACTCGGCGATTTGGAATGCTACGTTCGGATCTACGATACCGATATTCCCGTTGGCGCAAGAGAAGCGAAAGATGCTCTGATCAAAACCCACACGGATTCTTTCGGCTATACCGCAACCGTGACCGGTGTTGTGATTGTTTATAACGGTGCGATCTACCTCAACCCTGTTTCCGCCGACACCTTTACCAACCTCGTTTTGGAACAAAAGAGCGATGCGGAAAAGATCGATACCGAACTCGGCGCATTCACCATTGCAAGCAAGTTTACTTCCGACACGACCGTTTCCCTGCCTTTGACCGGTACCGCTTACTCGGATGTCAAATTTGCATGGGCTTCCAGCAATTCGGACTACGCTTCCATCGCTGAGGACGGAACCTTGACTATCACCGTTCCCGAATCCGAAGTAACCGTTACCCTCAGCCTGACCGTTACCTGCGGAACCGCAAGCAAGGAAGAGACCTACACGCTGACGCTTTCTCAGGTTTCCACCCCGATCGATGAGATCCTGACCATCGGCGGATCCCTTGCCTCCGGAGCAGCGACTGAAGAGAAATATTTGGTTTCCGGTATCATTACCGAGTTCTACGGCAGCGGCGGATTGACCTACGGCAACTTCTACATTGTTGACGGCAACGGAAAGACCATTTTGGTCTACGGTTTGAAAGATGCCAACGGAACCCAATACGGTAACATGGAAAACAAACCTCAGAGCGGTGACTACGTGACCGTTTTGGCTGTTGTCAGCAACTACAACGGAACTGCGCAGTTGAAAAATGCAACCTTGATCAAAGCACAGACCCCCTCCCCCATTGCAGATGCACTGACGCAAGAGGACGGAACCGAAGTGTTGATCAAAGGTACCGTTACCGAGATCAACGGCGCTTGGAGCGAACAATACAAGAACCTCTCCTGCACCATCAGCGACGGCACCACCACCATTTACGTTTTCCGTTTCGGAACCAACGTGAAAGTTGGCGACACCATTGTGATCCGCGGCACCATGGCCTCTTACAACGGCAACAAGCAGATCGCAAAAGGTGCAACCCTGTTGCAGTACACCGCCGCTTCCACCGATGACAACAACGGTGGCGATGCCGGCGATAACACCCTTCCTGAGGGTGCAGTCAAAACGACCATTGACAATGTGGCAGGTTCCACCGGTGCTCTTTCCGACGATAAGAAAACCATTACGTGGGGCAACGATTACTTCACTGTAAGCAATGAACAAGCAAGCAGCACAACTGCTATTCGTACACAAGACACGAATTCTTTTCGCATTTACAAAAATTCCAAATTCTCTGTGACTGCAAAGAACGGAGAACTGATCTACTCCATTTCTTTCACAATTCCAAATGAAAAAATCAGTAATAACAGCAATTTGGACAATACAAAAACCGCTTTGACAGCCGTCATCTCCGATGGCGATACCGTTACGGCATCGGCAGACGGTTCTGTGGTTACCATCACTTTCAAAACACCGGTTTCCTCGTTTGTGATTGAAAGTGCGGCAATTCAGTTCCGGATCTCTTCCGTTGAGATCGTGTACACCACGGCGGAATAATCAAACCGCACGGTCGGCTCTGACCGACGCTGAAAAGACCGGCAACCCCTTGTGGGATTGCCGGTCGTGTTTTTTGGAAGTCTTAAAAACCGTTCGAACATGGATAGATCCGGCGGGAGCCTGTCATCCGTTTGGAACAAACGGCGGAGACCTGTTTGCACAAAACGCCGCATAAGAAAGCACAAAGAGACAAAGAAACACCGCACAGTGGTTGATTTCCTGTGCGGTGTTTCTTTGGTACGCAACGGCAGCATCATGCCGCATGGAACCGATAGACGATCAAAATTGTTCCTTTGCCTACGCTTGCCATGCATCAAGAACGGCAGTCTCCGTGCGGGAAAACCGCAAAGGAGTAACCGAAATGATTCCTTTTTTCATGGCAACCGAATCGATCTCCGTATTTTCCGCATCGGCATCGTCTTGGTAATTCCCGCTTTGCGCATAATAATGATTGCACAACGGAATAAAAACGTCTCGAAAGCAAGATTCGCCCTGCCGCGTCAATGCGATCCCACTTGCATTTGCGGGAATGTTAATATTATAAATGGGATGTACCGAAAGCAACTGCATGCGGTCCAAAAACGCAAACGTGCGGTCCAACAGCGCCGCTGCCTCTTCCAAAGTATCCGGAGCGGTGGAAAGCGCCACCGCGCGGTGTTGCAAGGCTGCCGCTTCAAAAACGGCTCCGACCGTGCCGGAATACACAATGTCTTTTCCAAGATTAGCGCCGCGATTGATTCCGGAAAGGACCAGATCATATTGGGTCTGCAACCCCAAAATGCCAAAACGCACGCAATCCGCAGGGGTGGAATCCACGGAATACGCAATCACACCGTCTGCAAGATCTACCGGGCAGATCTCGATCGGACGCGTCAGCTCAATTCCATGGCTCTTTCCGCTCTGCTCTGTTTTGGGTGCCACGACCGTGACAGAACCGAACCGTTTTGCCCACGTGACCAACAAACGGATCCCGGGAGCATGGATCCCATCGTCATTGGTGATCAGAATCTTCATAGCCACCCCTCGTTTGCTGCCTTATACGAAGCCAACAGGGCATCCGCTTCCCGCACCAAAGCCTGCAATTCCTCTTTGCTGTAAACCACGGCACCGGCAGCGCAATCGTGTCCGCCGCCGTGATACCGCTCTGCTAACTCGTTGATCGTCAGAAAACGGGATCTTAAGCGAACGCGGATACTGCCGTCCTCATTTTCGATAAAAGCGATCCAGATCAAACTGCCTTTGATCGAATCCATCAAAGAGACCGTTGCGGACGCTTCCTCATGCGATAACGAAAATCGGTCTTGCATTGCCCGATCGATATACAGGTATGCCACCCCATGTTCGGTGATCTCCATTTTCGAATGTACATACGCTTCAAAACGGAAACTTTCAAATTCTTTTAAATACAACTCCGCATACAGCCGTTCCGTATCCACACCGAGTTCCAACATCGTTCCCGCCAAGCGCATGGTCTCCCCGGAAACCGAGCGAAACCGAAACCGTCCGGTATCGGTCACCATGCCGGCGTAGACATAAGTAGCGGCTTCCCGATCGATCCGAAGATCGTCCCGCAAACAGTCATAAAACGCCGCAATCATTTCACACGTAGAGGAACGGTGTTCTTCTACCCACTCCGTTCCGGCATACGATTCCACGGGAATGTGGTGGTCGATCTTGATCAACTCGCGGCAAAGCCGAAACCGTTGGTTGGAGATGCGCGCTTCGGTTGCGGTATCCAACACGATGCCGAGCGCATCGGCATACTGTGCGTCCTCCAGCGGAGCGTCCTCTTCTCCGAGAAAAGCGAGATATTCCGCAAAATCCGAATTTTGCAACCGGATCTCTTTTTCCGGGAACGTCAGTTGCAACATTCTTTGCAACCCCTTGGTCGATCCTACGGCATCGCCGTCTGGGCGAAAATGGCGAAAAATCAAAATGCGATCATATTGTTTGATCCGATCAAAGATCTTCTGTACCATTTCTTTCATCTGCATGCGACCATTCCCTCTCTTCCCAACTGTTTCAGATCTTCCAACATCTGCATTGCTTCTGCCCGATCCTTTAAAGTAGCACCGCTGGCTTTGGCATGCCCGCCGCCGCCGTACTTCACCGCAATGGGATTGATGTTGTAACGAGAGGAACGAAGTTCACACCAAACGCCGTTTTCCGTCTCGGTAAAATTCACCCAAATATCCACGCCGCGAAGATCCGCCATGGTATTTACCATACCGCGTGAAAGTGTAAACGCGTCTGCCGAATAGGTTTTGGCTTCTTCCAGATCGGTATAAATATAAGCCACGCGGCAATCCGTCATCTGAATTTTCAAAACAAACTGCGCGCGCAAACGGGCAAACGAAAGTTCATCGGCATACAGATGGGAATAAATATCTTGGGTACCGAACGCTTGCTCCATCAAGACCGCCGCCAAGCGAAAGGTCCTTGCGGACGTGGAATCGAACCGAAACCGTCCGGAATCCGTCACCATACCGGTATACAGCGATTTTGCGGCAAGCGGTGTCAGGCGCAGTCCGCATTCCACCGCAAAAGCGGTGATCAATCCGCAACAGCTTTCATAAGTGGAATCCGTTACTTCGACGTCCGCAATGGTCTCCACAAACAAATGGTGATCGATCCGTGCGCTTTTGTGCGCCGTGGAATACCGAGGATCGCTGATCAAACTTTTTGCGGAAGTATCCAATACGATCGCCAAAGCGTCCGGATACAGTGCATCCGGGACCTCGTCCATCACCGAGTCCTCCATAAACGAAAACCGTGCCGCGGGATCCCCCACGGCATAGATTTCTTTTTGCGGGAAATTTTCCTTTAAAATGTGCTTAAGCCCGATCTGGCTTCCCATCGCATCGCCGTCCGGATTGGAATGACGGTGAATGATAATGCGGGAATGCGCACGGATGGCGTCTAAAATCAATTCAAACATATACTATCTCTCCGACTTCTGTTGTTTTTTACGGTTAATCGTCAAAATAACCGCGATATACCACCGGGTATTTGGCATTGGGGAACAGAAAATGATGCAGGTCCACAAAATAATTATCGGTCATACTTGCAAGATAATCCACAACGATCTGATTCGGTTCGGTATTTTCGTACGGCTCTTTTCGCAAATTATAGTGCATATGATTGACAAATTGAATGTGTTGTGTGTAGATCAAAGAATCCGTCCTCTTACAGATCACGTCATCCAACAGTTTGGTATACAGATCTGCCATCATCGGTTTCACGGTTTCCTCCAACTTGGCGTAGGCGGCTGCGTGGTTATAAATTTTTTCGTAATTTTCACGTTTGGATTTTTGCAGGGCGGAAAAATGTTTTTCATCCAGCATGATGTACGGCTTTCCGTAGCTGTTTTCAATGATATTGACCACCAAATTGTTGATGATCTCCGAATTGATGGAACCGATGTCCTCATCATAAAAATCCGCTTCACTGACAGAGCGTGTACGGATCGCATCCTGACGGTCCTTTCCGAGATAGGCAATAATGTCCGAAGCCCGTACAACGGCGCCTTCCAATGAACACGGAACGATCTGATCGGCTACTTGCTTATCCGCATAGCACCGTTCGATCAAAGCGTCAAACGATTCAAAATCCGTGAT
>CAYPIV010000005.1:0-5878 GCA_964410895.1 uncultured Ruminococcus sp.
CGTTCACTCTTTGGCTTTTGCCGCAGTGTGAACGCTTTTTGGTCGACAGTCTGAGATCCCCCGGTTTCCGTTTCGGAAATCGGGGGATCTTTGGATCTTGTGCGATCGGCGGTTCATGCGGTCGGTTTGCAGAGCCCGCACGCAGTGTAACCGAGTTTTTGCAGCTCTTCCCATGTCAGTGTGGTATATTCCATATTGGCTGTTAAGTTTCCCGCATATTTGGAATCCAAACGATGGATTTTTTTGGTTTGAACGTTGATGATGTAAGTTGCGTTTTCCGGAATTTCCGAAGTTGACCCCGCGTCCCCGATCTGCTCGGAATCCCCGGTCGCATAGTCGATCTCGATCCCGGGTTGGCTGTTGTAGCAAAACACGTTGAATTGGATTTCTTCTCCTTGATCTTCCACGGAATAGGCTTCCATCAAAACGCCGATACATACCAAATCGTTGCCTTCGAAGATCGGTGTGACGCGGTACATCACGTGATTTCCGGTTTCTACGATATAGTCGGCAAGCATATTTTCAAACGGTAACATTCCCTCAATGTTAAGAAACTGCGTTCCCGTGATCAAATTCATACGGTTTGCGTTTTCTCCCGTTAATTGCCATCCGATCAGGTGGCAACGGTTGTACAGATACCCGCCGCTGATATTGGAGTAGCTGACACTGTGCCAGCCGGTCGGCTGAACGGAAGAGATCGAACCGCGGTCCTCGGTCGGCATCAGTTCTTGTCCCAAGCAAGCCATGGCAACGGTGCATCTGCCGAGGTCGTCCAAATCACCGTAGAATTCATATGCTTCCGCCGTGATCTCTTCGGCGGTAAAATAGGGAACGTTGTCGTTGACGATAACGAACGGATCGCCCGAGAAAGCCGGAATTTGAGTGCTGTCAAAGGTGTCGTCGGGTTTTAGTGACGGAGGGACCTGAAGTTCTGTGGATTCTGTTGTTTGAGATGTTACTTGGGAAGCATCTGTTGATGCGGAACCGGAAGTTTCGGCGGGACTTTGGGAATGGACGGGATCCGTTTCGGAAAAAGCGGTCGTACTTTCCGAGGAAACGGACGGAGGAATGACCGCGGATAGGTCACAGGACGTACACAGTAAGCACAGTGCCGCAAGCAGCATGCAAATGACGGATGCAAAACGGAATTTCTGTTTCATATTCTCTTATAAACCTCCTTTTGAATACAAGCATGGGAGCTTCCCGCAAACTCTGTTTGGGAGCAGAGGAGAAATTCTTGCAGAGGCAGATCAAAATAACGATCCGCAGGGTAATGGCGGTTCCAATGATACAGGATCAGGTTCCCGATGTCAGACAGGTGGGGAAGCAATGCAAAATCTTCCGCAAAACAAACGCCTTGCGGCGGGCAGGCTTCCATCGGATCTTCACACACGACAACGTCTGAGTCCGGCGGAAACAGCGAGCGGGAAAACGGGCGAATGTAGATCGGTTTCTTTTGTGCCGTTTGGATCAGATCCGCGATCAAAATGCGGTCGCGGCTTTGGCGATGCCCCGCAAAGAAAGTACCGAATTTGTCGTCTACACATACCGCAACGGTAATTTGTTTCATAACGTCCTTTCTGCACAGAGTGCGGTGAGCGGTTCTAAAAGAGACTCGGAGAATGATTCCGAGTCTCTTTTGCTATTTTCGGATCACGCGCGACAGTTTGCCACAATGGCAGCCATTTGCTCCATTTTGGTCTCCATATCCGCTACCAATTTAAACTGCGTCCGGCAACGGTCGAGATTGTGATGTTCGCGATGAATATGGAAATAAGTATCTCCGTTGAGGTAATCTGCCAAAAAGCGCATTCCGCATTCCAAAGTTAAAAGCAATGCGGAAAAGGGGAGCAGCTCCCGTTCTTTTTCGGTGATGCTGTCGCCCATTTCTTCCAAAAACGCACGCGTAAACGCTTCAAAGTAAGTCAAGTCGAATTCGATCTTGGAGAGGTCGGTCTCATCCTCGGCTCCCGTAGAAGCACCGAAACGAAGAGAATCACCGAAATCATACAGCAGGGAACCGGGCATAACGGTATCCAAGTCGATGACGCAAACGCCTTCGTGGGTGACGGGATCCAACATGACGTTGTTCAGCTTGGTATCGTTGTGCGTGACGCGAAGCGGAACCGAACCGTCGGCAATGGCATCGGTCACCTTGGTGACGCAATCCGCGTGGGAAAGAACAAAGTCGATCTCCGGTTGTACATCGGCGGCACGGCCTTTGACGTTGTTGGCAAGGGCTTCTTTGAATTGACGCAACCGATCGGCGGTGTTATGGAAGTTCGGAATGACTTCGTAGAGTTTTTCGGCAGGAAAATCCGCCAGCATTCTTTGAAATTTTCCAAACGCATGGGCGGATGCTGCAAAGATCTCCGGCGTTTCCGCTTTGTCAAGGGAACATGCATTTTCAATAAAGTAATAAACACGGTATGCATTGCCGTCGGGAGCGGTATAGAACGATTTTCCGTCCAGCGTCGGTACCACGTTTAAGGTTTCCCGCATGGGGTCTCCGCCATTGGCTGTGATCTTTTTGCGCAGGTGAGCGGTTACCAAAGCAATATTGGACATGACTTGCTCCGGATCGAAGATGGGGCTGATCCGTTGCAGAATGTAGCGTTTCGGTTCTTGAACCAAATAGGTATCGTTGATGTGACCGTTTCCGTATTTTTGAACAGTCGGCTCCAACGCAAAGTTGCGAAGAATTTCATTCAGGGACTGACTCATGGGGGACCTCCGTATTTTTTAAAATCACAGGCAAAATGTTAAAAAAGCATTGCTTTTTGAAACAAGTTGTGGTATGATATAATTATAATATATCCAAAAATAAATGAATATAGAGAATTGGACATGAAATCTTTGAAAACGGACATTTTTTTGCAGGATGAGGATGTTTTTCAGGGAATTGATTGCGGGATCGCGCGAAGCCCCGATCTTTTGGCTTTTCATGCGGCATTAAACCGATTTTTCCGAAGAGGGTACGAATTCATCGGGGAAACGCATCCGTTTTATGAATTGGTGTATGTAGTCAGCGGCAAGGTGGGAATTACGGCGGGGGATGAAGTGTATCTTTTGGAATCCGGTCAGCTTTTGTTGCATCCGCCTGCCGAATTTCACCGCATTTGGACGGAGCAAAATACCGAACCGCACCTTTTGAATCTTTCGTTTTATGCAACGAATATGCCCGAATTGCCGGGGCGGGTGTTACAGCCTTCCGCCAACGACGGCGCATTGTTACAACAAATTTGCGAAGAAGTGCGTCGCGGATTGCGAAACGGGGACCATGTGCTGTTAAATGAGCAAAGACTTCTGTTGGAGTTGCTGTTGCTTCGATGGAGCAAAAAAGGAGCCGTCGGAGTTTCCCGTTCCATTGCGTTTTCCGCTGTGCGCTATGCGGAGGTGGTAGCGATCTTGCAGTCCCATTTGCGGGAACCGTTGAGTACGCAAGAGATTGCGAAACTTTGCAATATGAGCGTTTCCGGCTTAAAAAAAATATTTACCAGATATGCCGGAATGGGGGTCTCCCGTTACTTTACGGAACTGAAGATCCATTTTTCGGTTTCGTTGTTGCAAAACGGAAAGCGCGTCAGCGAGGTTGCGGAATCCGTCGGTTTCAGCGATCAAAATTATTTCAGCACGGTCTTTCGCCGTGTGATGGGAGTGCCTCCGAGTGCTTTTCGTCCGAATACGGCAATTGCGGAACGAAAATCCGGAGAACCGGGCGATCTGTCCGTAAAACTGATCTGTAATCATGAAAAGGAGAAAAATAACATGAAATTCTATCAAGTGGAAAGCTATGAAAAACTCAGCCGTCAGGCAGCCAATTTGATCTCTGCACAGGTGATCATGAAGCCGAACAGCGTTCTCGGTTTGGCAACCGGTTCTTCGCCGTTGGGGATCTACCGTCAACTGATCGAATGGTACAAAAAAGGAGATCTGGATTTTTCCGAGGTCACTTCCATCAATTTGGATGAATATGTGGGCTTGGACGCGGAAAACGATCAAAGCTACCGTTATTTTATGCAAAAGAATTTCTTTGATCACATCAATATCAAGCAGGAAAACACGTTCGTCCCGAACGGTTGTACGGCGGATCCGGCAACCGAATGTGCCGAGTACGACGCACGGATCGAACGGGTAGGCGGAATCGACCTGCAATTGCTCGGTATCGGACTTGACGGTCATATCGGATTCAATGAACCCGCAGAGGTATTTGTAAAAGCGACCCACGTTGTGGATCTGCACGAGTCCACCATTCGTGCCAATGCACGGTTCTTTGAAAGCGAGGAACAAGTTCCGAAGCAAGCGATCACCATGGGCATGATCTCGATCATGCAAGCCAAAAAAGTGATCTTGATCGCAAACGGCGCTGCCAAAAAAGAGATCGTTCAGAAGGCGTTCTTCGGTCCGATCACACCGATGATCCCCGCATCGCTTTTGCAATTGCACCCGGATCTGACAGTCATTTATTCCGAAAACTGATCTGGCATGCCGTAAAACAGCGGTCGGTAACATCCGTTTTTGAAAAAAGCATAATAAAAGATCGGCTTTGCAACGGTTCGCAAAGCCGATCTTTTTCGGTACCGTTTCTTATCGGTCGGTATCGGTCACAGGGAAACGGATGACCTGAAATGCACTTGACAAGCGCAACTCCGCAGCGGAGATCAAAATCGTTTGCCGGTCGTAAAGCAACAGGCGCATATCGTATTGCTGCAAATAGAATTGTATCTGCCGCAAACGCGCATCCGCTTCGACACTGATTCCGATCTCATTCAACTCCGTGTTTTCAATCACCGCATCGGTCATGTCCAATGCGCAAAAATCACAAACGGTTAATAACCGCTCCGCTAACAACGTGTTGTCATTTTGCAGGAGCGATTCGGGAATTGCCACCCCCAACGGGGTATCGCCGATTGCGGAACGAATTGCGGACAGATAGTTTAAGACGGTTTCGGTTCCGACAGAGGAAAACGGAATCCCGCAAATCAAGATCTCGCATCCACCCATCATCAAAAATTCCCGCATCAGGGCACCTTCTTCCGCGGCAACGGCATATCGCAGATCAATGCTTTCGGCAGAAAATGCTTGGGTATAAAAGACCCCGCTGATGTAAATTCCGTAAGTTCGCAGGGAAGCGATGCTTTCCGAAAGCAATGCTTCCTCCGCACAGGTACGGTTTTGGTATTGCGCGACCGGAGAAGTGTACTGCAAGGTACCGTCCGGCTGATTCATGGAAAAGGAAAGCGCACGGTATTCGATCGCCTGTTCCGGATCGTCTCCGAGCGTAAACGGATACGCCCGGATCTTTTGCACGGAAGCCGTATATTTGGGTTCCGCCGTTGTTTCGTCCGTGGGGGGCTCCGTTAATTTTCGATAGGTCTCGTCATTGAGCCAAAGTTTCAAAAGGTTTCCCAAAAGGATCGCCAAAACAACGGAAGCAGACAGGCAGATCGCAAGGATCACCCAAGTCGGCAGTTTGGAGGATGGTTTCCTTCGATAACGGGAGCGGGTGGAAAAACGTGCCATTCCGCAGATCTCCTTTCAAATCGGTGCACTTCGGTCGGGATGCGGTTGGGGATCAGGTGATCTTCAAAAGATCCAATCCCGCACCGTATTCGTTGTATTCAATGTTGATCTCCTCTCGAAATTGATCGATGATCTGTTCTACTTTTGCCCACTGATAGGATTTTAACAGGGCAGTGGACTTGGAAAGCAGGATCTGCTCGGAATCTTCCATCCGAATGAGAACGTAGTATCCCGTCTCGGTTTCCACGACTTCACTGACGTCTCCGACAGCTTGCAATTGCATTGCGGCATCTTCCATGGATTGGATGTAAACATCCCGCACGATGTAATACGGATCGATATTGTAATAATCGTC
>CAYPIV010000005.1:5978-16320 GCA_964410895.1 uncultured Ruminococcus sp.
CAGCAAAAATGCCGTAAGGCGAATATATTTTTGTTTCATAGATCCTCCGATGAAACGCTTTTGCAACGTGCGAAAGCTTGATGGAATACGTTTATTATACAGGATACTTGTGTCTTTTTTATGAATACGCGAAAAAAAGTAGCGAAATTTTCAAAAAGGTATTTTCAAGTGCGCGGTTTTATGATAAAATAGAGGAAATCATGCAAACGTGAAGCAATGAGAGAGGTGATATTTTCATGAAAGAAGTTTATAAAATGCCGTTGGCAAAGCTGGCGGAAGAACTTCAATTCGAAGTGATCTTTCGTCCGGAGAATTACGACACGGTGCAGATCGTGTCTCCGGAGGTCAACCGTCCCGGTCTTGCTTTGGCAGGATTTTACGAAGTTTTTGAGCCAGAGCGCATCCAACTGATCGGAAAAGCGGAAACCAAATATTTGAACTCGTTGCTTCCGAGCACGCGCCGCGTGATGCTTCAAAATTTGGTTGAGGCACAGCCGGTTGCCATTTTGTACACAACGAATCTTCCCGTGGATGAGGCATTGCTGGAGCGTGCAAAGATCAAACAGGTTCCCGTTCTCCGCACGGTCCAAAAGACCAGCGCCGTGATGGCGAGTCTGATCTCCACGTTAAATACACACTTGGCACCCCGCGTAACGCGACACGGCGGGTTGGTAGAGGTCTATGGGGAAGGATTGCTGTTGTTGGGTGACAGCGGAGTCGGAAAAAGCGAGACTGCCATCGAATTGGTCAAACGGGGGCACCGGCTGATCGCGGATGACGCGGTGGAGATCAAACGAGTCTCGGATTGGACTTTGATCGGCAGCGCCCCGGAGATCATTCGCCATTATGTGGAACTTCGCGGGATCGGAATTGTGGACATTCGCCGTTTGTTCGGTATGGGCGCGGTCAAAGAGACCGAAAAGATCAATCTTGTGATCCAGCTGGAAACATGGATCGAAGGAAAAATGTATGACCGCCTCGGCATGGATGACGAAACGATGAATATTTTGGGAATCGAAGTTCCGTGTTTAACGGTGCCGGTACGTCCCGGGCGAAATTTGGCAATTATTTTGGAAATTGCCGCAATGAACTACCGTCAAAAGCGCATGGGATATAACACGGCTGCGGAATTTAACCGCAAGCTGATGCAACAAATGGGGATCGAATCCTAACAGAAAGGGCATGTATGGGAAAACGAGCAAATCAGGCGCAAACTGCCAAGGAACGGATCCTTTTGAACAGTGAGATCCGCAACGGTGAGCTGATCCGATATTACGGAAAAGAAACGGAAGTCGTGCTTCCGGAATCCGTGATCGGTATTTCGGAAGGCGCATTTCGCGGAAATCCGTATTTGGTTTCGGTTGTGATCGGAAAAAGCGTACTGACGATCGGAGCGGAAGCGTTTCAAGATTGTGTCAATCTCAAATCCGTGTCCTTTCCTTCCGGTGTGCGGGAAATCGGCAGAAATGCGTTTCAAAACTGCAAGGCATTGCTTTCCGTCATCCTGCCACGCAGTGTCCGGACACTTTCGGACGGCGCATTCAGTGATTGCAGTGCGTTGCACCATGCGGTGTTGCCTTCCGATATCGAACGGATCGGTGCCTATGCTTTTCGCAATTGTGAATCCTTGGAACAGTTGGAGCTTCCCGAACAATTGACCGCCATTCGTCACGGGACGTTTCTGAATTGTCTGTCTTTAAAACAGATCCGAATTTCGGAAAATGTGATCACGGTCGGTCAGTATGCGTTTTCCGGATGTTCGGCATTGGAGCAGATCTGCCTGCCGGACGGGGTCACGTATATCGGAACCGGTGCGTTCAGCAAATGCGGTTCTTTGATGCATTTTGAAGCACCGCCGAAACTGAAATTTGTCAGTGACGATTGCTTTGCCTGCTGTGAACGTTTGGAAACGGTTCGGTTATCCGAACCGATCATGCACGTCGGTAAAAATGCGTTTTGCGGTTGTAAATGTCTTTCGGAGATCAATCTTCCGCCGCAGTTGCAAAAGATCGGGCAGGAAGCTTTTTTGCAATGCCTTGCTTTAAAACAGATCTCCGTTCCGGATTCCGTAACCTCCGTTTCCAGACGTGCGTTTGCTTACTGTGAAGCGCTTTCCTCGGTTCGGCTCCAAGCGGCTTTGACCGTTTTGGAAGAAGAAGTCTTTTTCGGCTGCTTTTCGTTAAAGGAATTGTTGATTCCGGACCGTGTTACCAAGATCGGAAACGGTGCGTTTGAGCGTTGCGTTTCGCTGGTCTCCATTCATATCCCGCAGGATTTGCAACAGTTGGGAGACCGTGCATTTGCGGATTGTTGCAGTTTGCATTCCATCAGTTTGCCCAATACCTTGCTTACCGTCGGAAACGGCGCGTTTGCGGGATGCACGCATTTGGAAGCGGTCGTCATGCCGGACGGGAAGTGCCATGTCGGAGATTCCGTTTTTGTTCACTGTGACGCGCTCAATGTGCTGGTGATCTCCGAACAGCAACGATTTTATCGCCATCGTTTGGAAAAATGGAACGTCCCCACGGAAACACAGATCATTTTCCACAGTGAGTTACGGCTTGCTTGGTTATCGGCGGAGTTGACGGATCCGAATACCGCAAAAGAGCGTAAGAACGAATTGCGCGGCGAGATCCGCACATTGCTTGCAACCATGAAGAAACGGAATCATTTACATTCCGTTGCACCGATCGAAGCCAATATCAAAATGATCTTGGACGCCATCGGCGATCAGCTGTTTGAAGAAGAATCGGATCCGTCAGCCGTGCCGGAGACAGAACCCATTTCCGCGCAACCGTCCGAAGAAGATTCGGCAGGAAACGCTTCTTCCGTATAAAATCGGCGCCGCAGAAGAGTTGCTTCTGCGGCGCCGATCTGACTTTTGAAGAGAGGAGATCAGGAGGTTGCCAATGCAATAAAGCGTTCGTTTTTGGAATTGCAAGCACAATAAAAATGGTAGTTTGTTCCGTTGTGATGCAAAAACCATGTTTTGTGGGCATGGAGATCTTCCCATTCATATTCGCTTTGAATCAGCGGTTCGCCTTTCCAAACGGTCCATCGAAGCAGATCCTTGGAAGCGGCAAACGTATTATAAGCCGGACTTCCTTCGTTCCAAATAAAGAAGAACATCACATAGTATTCTCCGATGCGGATGACTTGCGGATCCCCGTTGATGCGTGGCTTTCGGGTCTCCCGTAATTTCGTCAATGACGGCATCGGTTCCGAAACGCTCCCAGTGCTCCCCGTCATTGGAGACCGCCAAGAAAATGCGTTCTCTCATTTCGGGAGATTTTGCATTGTAGGCATTGACGTAACGGAATCCGGTCAGGCACTCGCGATCTTCAAACAAAAAACTTTTGTACAGCGTTTTTTGTTCTTGCGGACGGGCATCCGGATCTTCGGGACGCAGGATCGGTCGTTTCAAACGGGTAAATCCGTCTCGGTCAATGGGAGAGTCGCTTTTTGCCAACCCCATGGAAAGCAGATCCGGCTCGTAACCGTCTTGGTTGCCGCCTAAGTAAGAGATATAGTATTTTCCGTTGACGGTATGCAGGGTATTGCTCCCCCCGTACGTAATGTCCGGAAATGCAGCATACGCGGCACATTGTTTGCTGTCCCAACGGTCCTCTTTTTTTCGCTCCAAGATTTTTCCCAAAGGATGCCAATGCAAAAGGTCCTCGGAAACGGACAGGTGAGTTTCGTATCCGGAGTCGGCACAGTTTTTTGAGATCGCCGCATAATACATATAGATCGAATCTTGAAACCGAAATACGGAGGGGCTGTCCGTAAAGGCATCTTCCAATCGTATGACAGCGCCCACTTTGCGCGGCGTTTTGATCTGTTCATACAGCATCTGCATTTCGTCCGCCGTTATCTGCGAAAAACGAATGTTCGGAAATGGGATCATTTTCTTCCTCCTTGTACTGATTTTAGCACTTGACTTGGATCACCGATAATGGCAGTTTCCGAAAAAGCGCGAAGTTTACAGCCAAAGAGCGGCGGCACCGAGGATCCCGGCGCGGTTTCCGAGTCTTGCAGTCAAGAGATTGACGCGCGGTCCCCGTGCGCCCGCAAAACTCTCGGTATCCAAAATGTATTGCAGAGGAGTGGTCAATGCATCTCCCTCGTTGCATACGCCGCCACCGAGAATGATCGCTTCCGGTCTCAGCTCGTTCGCCACGTTGACAATGCCGCATCCCAACATTTGAATATAGTTCTTTACAACGGAAGCGGCGCTTTCGTCTGTTTCGGCATATGCAAACGCCGTTTTTCCGTTCACGGCATCCACGGAACCGATCTCCCACATCTTACTGTTTCGGTCGGCAAGCATGGCGCGTTTGGTATCTCGGATCAGAGCTGTGGCGGAAGCGTACGCTTCCAAGCATCCGCGTCTGCCGCAGGTGCAGGGCTCACCGCCCGCCGAAATGACCATGTGTCCAAGCTCCGCACCTGCGGAGCGGTTTCCTTCAAACAAACTTCCGTTGATCACAATGCCGCCGCCGACACCGGTACCGAGCGTCAGCATGACAACGGTCCGAAAGTCCTGTCCGCATCCGAATTTGGCTTCTCCCAAAGCGGCTACATTGGCGTCGTTTGCGATCTTGACCGGTAATCCTGTTTGCTCGGTCAAAGCGTCGGAAATGGCAAAATCTTCCCATGCAAGGTTGTTGGAGTAAATGACCGTACCGTTTTGGCTGTCGATCATTCCGGGGGCTCCGATCCCGATCCCCGTGATGTCATCTTTGGTCAAATACAGCGACCGCATCAAAAAATGACACAAAGAGGCAATGTTGGAGACCACTTGTTGCGCACCTTTTTCACTTTCCGTCGGAATTTGATGATGCAGAAGCAATTCGCCCGTGTCGGTCACGATACCGCCCTTGATAAAGGTGCCGCCGAGATCGATCCCGATATAATATTTTCGAATTTCGGTCAAGATCAGATCCATCTTTCCGTCAAGCGGATATTCTCCGAAATTTGCGGGGATCCAAAAACTGTCTCCGCAAGCAACGGGCATTCCGCCGATGAATCCGGACCCTTTGACGCAGGTGACGGTTTGAAAGGAACGGATCGGCTTTTGCACCACGGGACCGTTGACAGACAGTTTTCGCACATGAAAGTACTTGCTGACGCCGCAAAGATCGCCGCCGAGTGTGTGATGTTCGTATTTGGAAAGTTCGGTCACTTGCAGCGCTTTTTCCACGTGCAATTCCCGTGCGTGTCCGTTTTTGTCCAAACGGCCGTAATCGTAAACGCGATAGGTGAGGTTGCTGTTTTGTTGAATCTCGCAGATCAAACATCCTTTTCCGATCGCGTGGACGGTACCGGAGGGAATGACATAAGCTTCTCCCGCACGGACCGGATAAAAATTCATCAGACCGTTCAAACGATTCTCTCGAATTGCCGTTTCATATTCCGCTTTGGAAATGTCTTTTGAAAAACCGAGATAGATCCCGGCGTCTTCTTCGGCTTCCACGATATACCACAGTTCGCTTTTTCCGTAGGAATGTTCTTTTGCCAAAGCGTAAGCATCATTCGGATGAACTTGGAACGAAAGATCTTGCTTAGCGTCGATCAGCTTGACCAAAGTCGGGAAAAACGGAAATGCCGCTGCATTTTCCCCCAACTCGGCTTCTCCGACAAGTTCCGATAACGGGCGCCCGTCGGAGCATCGCGTGGGACCGTCCGGGTGAAAGGAAAGTTCCCAGCTTTCCGCACACGGGGTAAGATCGGTCTGTTTTCCGTAGTGCGTTTTTAATTTGGTTCCTCCCCAAAGATAATCTTTGCAAACGGGGTATAATTTTTGAATTTCCATGGTCGTTTGTCTCCTTACTGTATTGGGATACGATACTGCCATCATTGTAACACGGAACGGTACGTTTTGCAAGAGCTTTTCCGCTTTCCGCGTAAAAAACGGTCGGATCGCGGTTGTTCTTTGACAATAGCCTGCGCGTTGGACTTCGAAAAAGCGAACCTCGTATGTTACCCATTCCGCAGCTTTTTGTTCTATGCTTCAAGTGTGCAACACGTACAGCACCCGTTTCGTACGAGGACAAACAGTTTCCGCATGTGCATAAAAGCGTTCCGTATGCATACAAAAGCGTTTCATCCGTACAGCAAAGCGGAATTTTTGCGCAGAAAAAACGGGGAACCGATAAGGCTTTTGCAAGCGGATTCAAAAAGGCATCGGAGAGAGAACTCCGATGCCTTTTTGGTATTTCCGATTGGATATCGGATTTTGGACGCGTTACTCGGTCTCCGATTCCGCCTCCACCAATTTCCAACGGGTGTAGAGCAAGGACGGATATCCGTCTTTGCCGTAAGCTTGGTAGTATGTCGTCAGCAACGTGCCATCGTCCAATTCCACCGTGGTCGGGTATCCGAGGTCACCGTTCAGCGGTTGGTCGGACACGCACAAAATGAACTCTTCGGTCCAAGTTACCCCGTTGTCGTAGCTGAGACGGAAACGGGAACCGCACTTGCGGTCGTTTTTGTCACCTACTTCGCGGTGGGTATATGCCAAAATGATCACACCGCTCTTCAGTTGCAGGAAATGCGGAGGCGAACCGCTCAAATACGTACCATCGGCATCTTTGATCGCCGAGGGCTCGGTCCAAGTTTTTCCGCCGTCCTCGGATCGAGAGATCAAGACCGTCCAAGAACCGTAAACGGTGTTTTGCGTCCGAATACCGGCAAGGAAAGAGCCGTCTTGCAACTGAATGCAATATCCCTCATCATAGAGTGTGCTCTTACCGGCAGCGGCGATATCGGTCGGCAGATTGACTGCACCGACTTTGGACCACGTTTGTCCGTAGTTCTTGCTTTGCAGCAGGTAGAAATAGTTGCCCGCCGTCAAACCGCTGGTGCCGGAAAGATTCCAATTGGCGGAAAGGGCACCGAAGAAGTACAGGGTTCTGCCGTCCTGACCGAGCGTCATGCCGTGCGGTGACTTGACGGCAACACGGGAGGGTTCGCTCCAAGTTTTACCGCCATCGGTCGAAAGGGATGTAAAGCTTCCGCCGAGCAACCATTGGGGATCCTCTCTTTCCTGAGCTTCCCACTTGGCTTTCACGGCAAGCTTCTGCTTGACGGTTACGGAATTTTGCCAACCGGTGTAAGTGCCGTCGTCATCTTCCGCAAAGTAGTTGGCTGCATTGTGTGCAAACCAGTTGACAAGGATCTTTCCGTTTCCGAGGTAGAGAACACCGGAATCGCGGTCGTCCAAGGGGGTGTCTGCTACCACTACGGGATCGGACCAAGTCATTCCGTTGTCATTGCTTTCATAGAATACTACCAATCCGAACGGATCCACGTGAGACATGCGCAAAGAAGCGGTTGCATACAGAGTGGAACCCTCGCCTTTGCATACCGTCGGCCAACCGTGATAGGTCAGCTCGATGGTTTCGCCGTTATAGATCTCCACTCTCATACCGGTCGTTCCGGCAACCAAACGGGAAACGATCTCGTTCTCGTTTTCAATCTCCGGCGTCAAATTGGTCGGCATTTGCACGTCTTGATCCGACGGATCCGACGTTGTTGAGCTCGTTTGCGTGGTTTTTGCGGACGTCGAAGATCCGGAAGGTGTCCCAAACAGATCATCATCGGAGTTGTCGTTACAACTGCTCAAGATGAAAGAAGTACACAGAACCAAACAAAGGAGCAAGATCAGCGTTCTTTTCATAAATCCTCCTTAAATTGAGATATGGACTACCTCATTATTCTAATATGGAACATTCGAAAAGTCAAGTGTAATTTGAAAAAGATACGGTTTATTTACAGTTTTTTCAGAAACGGATCCGCAAAAAGATCGGTACCGAATTCAACATTTGCGCATAGAATCATTACAGAAACGCCATTGAAAGAACGAAAAGGAGAAGTGAACATGAATCAAGAATCAAATTCTGCGGAACGGGAAATTCGACAAAGGGAACCGGTTGATCGATCGGCGGAACGATCTCGGGAAGAACTGAGCGGAACCGGATATCTGTTGATCCGCGCAACGACCGCAAAAGGAGCCATACCGTTGGAAGGGGTCATGGTCATGGTGCGAAACCGCTTGCCGGAATTTACGGAAGGGAGAGGGGATGTGATCATCAGCGCTGTGACCGATCGCTCCGGTAGCACGGAACGATTGGCATTGCCCGCACCGCCGCGTGCCGAATCCGAACATCCGGGAGGGCGCAAACCGTATGCATCCTACGATGTGGATCTGTCGGCGGACGGATATTATCAACACCGTTACAGTGCCGTTCCCGTGTTTGACGGGATCACGGCAGTTCAGCAGGCGGATCTGGTCCCGTTGCCGGAAAACGGGATCCCGGACGGGGCAACTCCGGATGGAACGCTGTATTTCCGAACCGAAGAATCACAGGCACCGTTGAACTGATGCAGGATCCGTACCGATCCATGTTCCCAACGGAAGAAAGGAATAAAGAAGCATGCCAGAACTTCCCATCATCCCGCAAACGATCACCGTTCACTTAGGACCGCCCGAATCGGACGCGGAAAATGTGACGGTTCCGTTTTTTGATTACGTGGCAAATGTCGCTTCCAGTGAGATCTATCCGACATGGCCCGAAAATGCGATCCGTGCGAATGTATACGCGCAGGTGTCTTATGCATTAAACCGCGTTTATACGGAATATTACCGTTCCCGCGGGTTCGATTTTGACATTACCAACTCCACCGCACACGACCAATACTATGTCCGCGGCCGTGATATTTTTGAAAATGTTCGTCAAATCACGTCGGAGCTCTTTAACGATTACATTCGCAGGAGCGGAAGCGTGGAACCCTTGTTTGCCCAATATTGTAACGGAAGCAGTGTGACCTGTGACGGGCTTTCCCAATGGGGAACGGTACAACTTGCCGATCGGGGGTATACTCCGTATGAAATTTTGGTGTCCTATTACGGTACGGATATCGAATTGGTGCGCAATGCTCCCATTGAGAACAGTACGGAAAGTGCGCCGGAAGTGCCACTTCGCATCGGGAGTGCGAATGACGCGGTACGAACGGTGCAGATCCGCCTCAACCGCATTTCAAGGAATTACCCGTCGATCCCGAAGATCGTACGCACCGACGGTATTTTCGGAACGGACACCGAGCGTGCGGTCAGACGGTTTCAGGAGATCTTCGATCTGACTGCGGACGGCATCGTCGGAAAAGCAACTTGGTATCGCATTCAAAACGTGTATATCGGCGTCAAACGGTTAAACGATCTGCATTCGGAGGGCATTCGCTTGGAGGAAGTGACCAAACAGTTCCCCGAAGTTTTGCGGCTCGGTTCGCAGGGAAACGGGGTTTCCAATCTGCAGTATTTTTTGTCGTATCTTTCGGATTTTTACGAAACCGTCCCGAACGTATCGGTGGACGGTGTGTTCGGAGAAGCCACGCAACAGGCGGTCCGCGCCGCGCAACGTACGTTCGGATTGTCTCCCGACGGCGTGGTGGGAGAACGAACTTGGAACGCCGTTTACAATGCGTATTTGGGGATCGTCGGTACCATTCCGCAAGAATATACGGCAGGCGTTACGGTCCCGTACGGAGGACAGCCGTTGCGTGTGGGAAGCGAGTCGGACTCGGTTCGGCTTTTGCAAGAGTATCTCAACGTGATCGCGGAAAACGATGACAGGATTCCATCGGTTTCCGTGACGGGGTATTTCGGAGAACGTACCGAGGAGTCGGTCTTGGCATTTCAAAATGCGTTCGGATTGGAACCGACGGGAATCGTTTCCGCCACAACATGGACGGCAATCACAAGCCTTTACGAGGACCTTTATTTCGGAAATCAACTGCGGGAAGGGCAGTTTCCCGGTTTTGATGTGGGGACGTAAGAGGGGGGAGAGAAAACAATGCACGAGGAACTGTCTGAAGCAGCCGTTCGCAATCTGCAACGGTATTTGCGGCAATTGTCCTATCGGGAACCGATCACGGCACCTCCGATCGACGGGATCTTCGAACGGGATACCGAGGATGCCGTTCGGGATTTTCAGTCTTCCCGCGGGCTTCCGGTGACCGGAATTGCGGACGAAGCAACTTGGAATGCGCTGTATGCCGCTTACCGTGCTTCGCTTGCGGAGAACACGGCACCGCAAAGTATTGCCGTGTTTCCGCGTTTCCCGCAAGGATATCGAATGAGAGAAGGCAGCGTTGGCTTTGCGGTGACAGCCGTACAGTATATGCTGCAAGAGCTGGAAGTGTTGTACGGAGGCATGCGCAAAGTGACCCCGGGAGCGGAATATGACCGCGCCACCGCCGATGCCGTTCAGCATTTTCAAACCGTAAATCGGTTGCAAGAGACCGGTGAGATCGACCTTTTGACATGGAATCTGTTGGCGGA
>CAYPIV010000006.1:0-8973 GCA_964410895.1 uncultured Ruminococcus sp.
CTCGGTACCGGAGGGACGGACTACGATCACATCTCCGTTTTGGAGACGGTACGAGAGCACATCGGACTGCGGTAAGCCGGTCGGAGTCGTGACACTGCCTTCCGTTAAGGTTTGTGCAAGGTAATCGCCGGTTGCGCAAACGGGGATCCCGGCAAAGTCCGCGGGGGGATCCTGACGCAATTTTTGCATGAATTTTGCCATTCGAACGGCTCCGTCGGCTCCGCTCATGTACATTTCCTCATTGGATTCGTAGCAGTAACCGTATTTTTGATATACTTCCTTGAGAGCATCGGACAGCGTCATGTTGCGATTGTGGTAAAAAGCAGCCATTTCGCAAATGAGCATGGCGGTCACCACGGCATCTTTGTCGCGCGCATAGGTTCCTTTTAAGTATCCGTAGCTTTCTTCAAAGCCAAAGAGAAAACTCCCGTGACCGTCAAGTTCGTGCTGTTTGATGACTTCTCCGATAAACTTAAATCCGGTCAGAACATTGTACATGGTGACCTGATTGGCTTGGCAGATCTTGGTCGCAAGCTCGGACGTTACAATACTTTTGACGGCGTACGGCTCCGACGGCATGGTTCCGGTCTTTTGGTAAGCGGTGATGATATAATCCAACAAAAGCGCACCCATTTGATTTCCCGTGATCGTGGCAAAGGAGCCGTCTGCGGTACGGGTCATAACACCGACGCGGTCCGCATCCGGATCGGTTGCAATGATCAGATCCGAATGAACACGGTCGGCAACGCGAATGCCGCAGGCAAAAGTTTCCGGATACTCCGGATTCGGCTTTTTCAAGGTGGGAAATTCGCCGTTCGGAGTCATTTGGTCTTCCACCGTGAACAAACGGCGGATACCGCTCCGTCGAATGATCTCGGGAACCAAGCGGTATCCCGCGCCGTGCAAAGGCGTATATACAATGCAAAGGTCGTCTGCCGCTTTCCGGATCTCATTGGGGTTGACCGCCTGTGCCCGAACCTGTTGCAGATATTTTTCGTCCATTTCGGAGCCGAGCAGAGTGATCTTTCCGGATTTCAGTGCCTCATCGTAAGGCATTTGCAGAACCCCGTCGAACAGATCCACGGAGCCGATCTTGCGGTATACCGTTTCCGCAAGTTCCGGCGACAGTTGCGCACCGTCCTCCCAATACGCCTTGTATCCGTTGTATTCTTTCGGATTGTGAGAAGCGGTGATATTGATTCCCGCTACGCAGTGCAATTCCCGCAGGGCAAAGGAAAGTTCCGGAGTGGGACGAACTTCATCGAACAGGTATACGGAGATCCCGTTTGCCGCAAGAACGCAAGCTGCCGTTTTTGCAAACAGTTCGGAATTGCAACGACTGTCATAGGCGATCACGCATCCGTCCGCGTTCCTGCCAAGCTCGGATATGAGCGCGGCAAGACCTTGCGTTGCCTGCGCAACGGTGTGACGGTTCATGTGGTCGGTGCCGAGTTTCATAGTGCTTCGCAGACCGGCGGTGCCGAAGGTCATTGCTTTGGAAAAACGGGAGGTGATTTCGGACGGGTCGTTTTGAATGGCGATCAATTCCTCTTTTTCTTCTTGGGTCAAAGCGGGGGAACGAAGCCATTTTTCATACATTTCCATAGGGTTCATGTTCTGGGATTCTCCTTTGTTACTGCGATGAATGGTTGGGACAAAATAAACGGTGTGTAAAATTAGAATGCGTTATTTTTGGGCTTGATATTCACGAAGCGCGGTGGCGAGTTGATCGGGACAAGAAGTGCTTTTGTTACCGCAACGAATTCCGCTCAAGCGTTGAACGGCTTCTTGTATCGGCATGCCTTTGACGAGAGCGGCAACGCCTTGCGTGTTGCCGGAACAGCCGCCGATGTATTTAACTTCTGCAATGCGGTCGCCATCAACGGCAATTTCGATCGCGCGGGAGCAAACTCCTTTGGTTTGGTAGGTAAATTTTTCCATGGTTCAATTCCTTTCCGGAGATTTTATCAAGATCCGTTTTTTCAAAAACGTTTAAGATCCTCAGAGACGGTCCCGATATGCGAGTACCATCCGAGAGGAGTGTAGTGCGGGGCTTGTATGGCAAGATACAGCAAAAAAGAGGGTAGGTCACCGTTCCCAACCTGCAATTGCACGCGGACCGATTGCTCGGAAGCGGATTCCGACAGCATATCAATGCGGTGCAATTGCATTCGAAACAACGTGACAGATGCTAAAATTTCGGATAGATTGCGTTCCCTTGCCGGGAGAGAAAACACAAAAAACGTTTCCGCTTCCGTTGCGGGAAACGGGTGACACAGCTGTTTCCCAAGCAAAGCAAATTGCGTGGTACGGTCCGCAACGGGATCCGTAATATTGCACACGGCATTGATCTTCAATTCATATTGTTTGATCAGACGCAAAAAGCTGTGAAGTGTTCCCTCAGATGTGTTTTCGATCGGCAGGATGCAATATTTGCAAACACCGTTAAAAACTTCCTCGCAGGCGGCGGGAAAACTGTGTGCATAAGCGGCGTGAGCGGTGGGAAACCATGCAGAAAACTGTAAAAAAGCCGCGTCGGTGTAGTTGCTTTTTTGATAGATCATGCGGGCATCGGCGACGGGGGACGGATCGACCGGATCGGGGAAAAACAGTTCGGCTGTCAGCCGGGTTCGCTCCGAAAGCAGATCGGCAAGCTCTTCGGCAAGCAGAAATTTGCGGTACGAAAGGTTCACGGAATGCATAGCTTCCGACAAATGCCGACTTTTCGGAGGAAGATTCGCATTCGGCACCGTCTGTTTGAACACCGTGCGGTCCGGCAGGGAAGAAAGCACGTCCGAAAGTCCGGAATGTTCCTTGATCAGTTCGGATGCCAACTCACGGATGTGTCCCAACTCCTGCTCACTGAGGGCTTCGAATCGCTGTGTCAGTTCCTGCAGATTTTTTCCGATCACATCCTCCGGAGCATATTCCGTTCGAAACGATTCAGCCATGCCCAAATCACAGAAGGTTCAGAATCCGATAGCTGTCCTGCAAAAACTTTTGCAATTCTTCCGCGTTGAGCTTTCTTTGAGACAGCATTGCAAGCTGATACAGGTAAGATGCGCTTTGTTCCTGCTTTTCTTCATCCATGGTTCCGAGCTTTTGAATCAGCGGTGAAGCGGTGTTTACGGTTAACGTTGCTTCCAACGGATATCCGCCGCCGAAATTCATACCGCTCATTGCGTACATTTTCATCATTTCTTCCATGCGGCGAGATTGCTCGGAAATGGTCAAAAGGACCGGAACGGTATCGTCCTTCAAAGCGGCAAAATCTACTTTGAGCTTGTCGTTTCCGGAAACTTTTGTGAACAGTTCCTTTAAGGTCGTATCCTCCGCATTCGCATCGTCCGAACGCAACGCACCGGCAACGTCGGCATCGATCCGCGCGTACTTCACATCGCTGTTATAGGACTCCAGCATGGACAAAAATTGAACGTCCAGCTGTTTATCAAACACGGCAACGGGAACATTTTGCGCTTGGAACATGGCGATATACTGTGCTTGTGCCGCTTTGTCGGAAGTGTAGTACACAGTGTTTTCGTGCGTGTCTTTTGCTTTTTCCAAATAGTCGGTCAGGGTGAGATAGGTTTGATCGGTCAGCTCCAGCAAAAGTGCATTTTGAACGCGGTCGTAGAATTTGCGATCCCTCATGCAAGCATATTCCACGAACGTGCGAATGTCATTCCAAACTTTTTCATATTCTTCACGTTCGGCGTTGCACAGGCTGTTCAGTTTGTCCGCCACTTTTTTAACGATGTGCGCGGAAACTTTGGAAACATAGGTGTTGTTTTGCAAATAGCTTCTGGATACGTTCAACGGAAGCTCAGGACAATCCAAGACGCCTTTCAGCATCAGTAAATATTCGGGAATGACTTCCTTGATGTTGTCCGCCACGAATACCTGATTATAGTACAGCTTTACCTGACCTTCGATCGATTCGTATTCATTGGTCAACTTTGGAAAATACAGGATCCCGCGGAAATTCAGCGGATAATCCGCATTGACATGGATCCAAAAGAGCGGTTCTCTGAAATCGTGAAATACTTTGCGGTAAAAGTCTTTGTATTCCTCGGGGGTACAGTCGGAGGGATTTTTCAACCACAGCGGAGTGGTGTCGTTTACGGGGGCGGGAACTTCCGGCTCTTCGCCTTCCTTGGGTTCTGCCGGTTCGGCATTCGCATCGGTAAAATAGATCTCGACCGGCATAAAGGCACAGTACTTATCCAACACTTCACGGATCTTGTCCGCGTTCAGGTAGGCATTTTCCTCTTCGGAAATATGCATGATCACGGTGGTTCCGTGCGCGTCTCTGGTTCCGACTTCGGTCTCGTAGTTTCCGTCGGCACCGCAGGTCCAATGCAAGGCTTCGGTTCCGGTGTAGGATCTGGTGATCAGTTCCACGGTGTCACTGACCATGAAAGAAGAATAGAACCCGAGACCGAAATGACCGATGATCCCGCTGTTTTGGTTGTCTCCCTCGTATTTTTCAACAAACTCCAAAGCTCCGGACAGTGCGATCTGACAAATATAGCGGTCAAGTTCTTCGGCAGTCATACCGATCCCGTTGTCGGATACGGTAAGCGTTTTTGCGGTTTGATCCAAAATAACGTCAATGCGGTAGGTCTCGTCTCCCGCGTCATACTGTCCCAATGACGCAAGACGGCGCAATTTGGTAATGGCGTCGGATGCATTGGAAACGATCTCACGCAAAAAGATGTCTTTTTCGGAATAAAGCCACTTTTTAATAACAGGGAAGATATGTTCGGTTTGAACCGAAATGCCTCCTTTTTTTACACTGTTGTCCATAATTGGTCCTCCTTATGATTTTGGTTTGGTAATTTGGGAATATATTACGGATAAAAATGATATTGATCATTGTGCGGACGGTCGATCTTGCTCGGAAGCGGCAGACGGATCGGAAACGGGTTTCGACGGTTCGTTCGCAGTCGGTTGCGCGGTTGCTTCCGACATGGATCCTTGCATGGCACTTTGCTTGCGTGCCAGAGCATAGGCTTGCAGACGCATTCTTTCTTCTTCGGTCAAAGGTCCGCTTTGAAACGTGGATGCGGAACCGGATCTCGTTTTTTGGAAAAGCCGCTTCAACAGCGGTTCCCGCACATTCTCCTCCGCAACCGAAGCGTCTCCGGCATAGTAGGCGGTTTGCACGGGCAGTCCTTTTTTGGTCAGCCGCGCATCCAAAAGGGAACCGGTTAGTTCCAATATGGTTGCAAAAACGGGAACTCCCAGCAGCATGCCCGCAAATCCCCAAAGCGCTCCCATGGTGGTGATTGCAATGAGGACGCAAAGGGAACTCACACCGGTGTGTTCTCCCAAGATCTTCGGCGCGATCACGTTTCCGTCGATCTGTTGAATGATGAGGATCGTGAGCAAGAACGGAATGACCTTGGAAGGATCGGTCAGCAAAATGATGATCGCGGACGGAATGACGCCGATGAACGGTCCGATGACGGGAATGATATCCGTGATTGCTACCACCGCGGCGATGAGAAGTGCGTAAGGAACATGCAATAGGGAAATGCAACAGTAGACCAATACGCCGACAATGGCGGAATCGGTCAGTTTTCCCTTGAAAAAGCCCCCGAACGAACGGTCAACGCAAGAGCAGACCCTTGTGATGGTTTCGTTGACGGATTCGCTGAACAGTGCACGGCGCAAGCGCATGACCTGTGCATACCGCTTTTCCTTGGTACTGAGCAGATAGACGGAAATAAAGAAGCCGAAAATGATATCGGTGATCAAAGTGACAAAATGATTGGCAAAATCGAAGATCGAACCGATGAATTCCGGAGAAAAGTACTCCAACAGGTTGAAACTTCCGTGAAAGTTATTTTCCAACAAAGCATTCAGCTTTTCTTCGATCAGTTCAGCGGAAAGCTCCGGAAAGATGGGAGCCTCCGTATTCGGATCGGTCAAATGGGAATTGATCCATGCAAAGAATCGGTTCAGATCATTGATAAGCGATTGCAGACGTACGTCAAAGTTTCCCGCAAAATCCGAAATGCTGGAGATCAGTTGCGGAAAAATCATCATCAGCAACACGACGATGATGGCAAAGACCGTGAGGTAGGTCAATAGGAGCGATACCGTGCGGCGCATTCCTTGCGGACGCAACTTGGAGAACACTTTCCGTTCGTAAAAACGGAAAAACGGATTACACAAATACGCAAGCACCAATCCGATCAACAACGGTCGGAGAACGGTCAGCAGCCATTGCAACCAAGCGTTCAAGGCATCTAAATTGACGATCCACGTCAACAATAGAAACGAGGCCGCATAGACGCAGAGAAAGATCAATTTATTGCGGTTGGTTTTCACCCAATCCATTCGCGGTACTCCTTTCACGATTCGGTATGGTCGCTGCCGGTGTCTTGCAAGGCAACGTCAACGGTGTCTTCCACGGAGGCTGTTTCGCAAACGGGGACGTTTGCATCGGTTTTTGCGCAAGAGGGCACCGCCGTCTCGGACTCCGATCCGCCGTCTTTGGCGGACTTCCGTTCCGAATATTGCCGAAAAGCGGCGTCGGACGCGGTTTCCGCTTGCTTAACGGTTTCTTCCACCGCACATTGCACCAACGTTTCCTCGGAGGGAGCATTGATCAAATGCATCCGCATACCGAATCGGTACAGCCGATAGCAAAGCGTTTGCTTTTTTGTGAGCGGGGAGGTGATGTCCGATTGAATGCAACGCTCGGTGCGCAAATATTCGTATTCGATCTTTTGAAACAGACGGCGGGACTCTGCGACCGCGTCTTTGGAAGGATCCACAACGGTATCGGAAGCGTAATGGTTGGCAAGACCGGAGGGGATCCCCTTTTTCTGCAAACGGTCGATCACGTGCAATTCCGTCAGTTCCAAGATCGCCGCAAACAGCGGCACTCCCAAAAACATTCCGAAAAGTCCCCAGATCTTTCCCATGGTTACAATGGCAATGAGCACGCAAAGGGAACTGATTCCGGTATTTCTTCCCAAGATCTTCGGCGTGATGATGTTGCTGTCCAATTGCTGTACCAAAATGACGATCAGCAGGTAGATCAAAACTTTTTCCGGTTGTGAAAGCAGCAGGATTACTGCTGCCGGGACCGCACCGATGATGATCCCGACGATGGGAAGAATATTGGTGATCCCGAGAAATGCGGAGATCAACAACGCGTATCGGATCCCGCAGATCGAGGTCAAAAGGTAGGTCAGAAGAAACACTAAAAAAGCGCCGAGCAATCTTCCCATGATGAATTTTCCAAACGAATTGTGTGCGGTGGCAAGGAAACGTGAGATCGATTGGTTCAAACGGTCGCTGAACAACGCTCTGCGCGCTTTCATGACTTGTGCCGCACGTTTTTCTTTGGATCCCAGCAAATAGATTGCAACGAACAATCCGAGGATGCTGTCCGTTATGGCGGACACGGTTTGTCCGAGCGTGTCCACGACCGAACCGAATTCGGACCCCATTTTGGTTAAAATTCCGTCACTGCCGAGCAAAAAGCCGACCAAAGACGGAAGAGAATCGGCATCGATGGGATGCAGCAGAGAATCCCATTTCAAAAAGCGTGCCGCCAACCGGTTGATCTGCTCGATCCAGCGATTGATCAGATCGATTGCGGAAGTTAAATATTCGTCGTAATTGCCGGAAAACGCAAGAATGCTTTCGATCAACTGCGGAAGCATGATCAGCAATAACAGAACGATCAGCAAAAAGAAAAGCACGAACGTGCAAAGTAAGGAAACGGTGCGGCGCATCTTCAAAGAGTGCAGTCGGAAAAACACCTTTCGCTCCAAAAAGCGAAACAGCGGATTGCACAAGTAAGCCACAGCCAATCCGATCAGGATCGGACGCAGGATCCGAACGATGCCGAACAGCCAACGGTTGATCTCCCGTGTGTTTGCAATTGCCAAAATTGCCAAGATCAGGCAGGCATATACCGCAACGGCAATTCCGATTTTTTTTCGAAGTGCTTTTTTCTCTTCCACGTAGCTCCTTTCCTGCTCCGGCAACAATGCGGGAGAATTCGAATGATCGTTTTCGCGAAATTTCGGAGATAGCATATAAATAGCAATATATTATATTCTATCTCTTTTTGAAAGTCTCGTCAAGGGCTTTTTGAAAATTTCGAATTCTTTTTTATATTTCTTGCAAAAAGGAGGAAAGTGTGATACAATGAAAGCGAAAACGGTTCCGGAGTGACGGATCTTTTCGGCAGTTGCAATTGCCGATTTCCGGTTCCGATCCAAGATGATTTTCGGCGGGAGGATATGAAATGCGCACCGAACGGGCAAATGCAAAAATCAATCTCTATCTCAATGTCGTGTCCAAACGGGAAAACGGATACCATGATCTGAAAAGTATTATGCAAACGGTCTCTTTGTGTGATCTGGTCACGGTCGATTTTCATCCCGCATCGCATACGGAGATCCGTTTGCAGGCATCCGGAGCCGCGGAAATGCCTTTGGACTGTCGAAATCTTGCGTGGCGGGCGGCAGAACGTTATGCGGAAAAAACGGGCGTTCGCGGAACCGTTCGGATCTTTATCGAAAAGCATATTCCCATGGCGGCGGGTCTGGCAGGGGGCAGTGCGGATGCCGCGGCAGTTTTGCGCGGGTTGAACCGTTTGTGCGGCGATCGGTTGGATACGAACGAGCTTTGCACTGTCGGAGCGCAATTGGGTGCCGATGTTCCGTTTTGTATTGTCGGCGGAACCTCGTTTGTTACGGGGATCGGTGAAACTTTGAAAGAACTTCCCGTTATGGCACCCTGCTTTTTGACGGTCGCGTGCGCGGGCGAGGGGGTCAGTACCCCTTGGGCTTACGGAAAATTAGACGAAACGTACGGGAATTTTGTCGCTCCCGCATCGGACGGAGGACATTTGGAACCGCTTTTGAACAGCTTACGGGATGCTTCCCTGTCGGAGACCTGTGCGCATCTGTTTAACCTGTTTGAAGAAGTGGTACCGCCGGTACG
>CAYPIV010000006.1:9073-16263 GCA_964410895.1 uncultured Ruminococcus sp.
CGGAGACCTGTGCGCATCTGTTTAACCTGTTTGAAGAAGTGGTACCGCCGGTACGGCAGAACGTTTGCCGCCTTCGGGAGATTATGGTACGCTCCGGAGCCATGGGGGCGCTCATGAGCGGAAGCGGTCCGTCGGTATTCGGAATTTTTCAAGACCGTGCCGATGCGGAAACCGCTTGCAAAGCATGTCTTGCGGACGGTGCGGTCGCATTTGTTTGCCATCCGGTCGGAAAATAGGCTGCGCGGGTCGGAGAGTTTGCGCGATATTCATACATAGTTCATACATTTGCGGTAAAATAATCATTCACACAAAACAGCGGCGCCGTCAAACCGTGCCGCACGAGCATGGGAAAGGAATTTGATCTTGAAAGAGAAACAAGTGCGCAATGCCGGCGCGATCAAGACCTCGATCGGCGGGCAAGCATTGATGGAGGGAATTATGATGCGGGGACCGAAGAAAGCCGCAATGGCGGTTCGGAACCCCGAAGGTGAGATGGTGATGGAAGAGATCGAGCTGAAGTCCGCAAAAAGAGCGAAGTTCTTTCGGTTACCCATCATTCGCGGCGTATTCGGGTTTGTTGATTCCATGACCTTGGGATATCGATGCTTGATGCGCTCTGCCGAGATCTCCGCGTTGGAGGATCTGGTGGAGGAATCGCCGAATTCGTCCAAGAAACAAAAAAAATCCGAAAAGCATTCCGAATCGGAACAGGACATCGGGACGACGGAAACGGTCGGCGGATCTTCCGTACCGAACGATCGGTGCAAGCCCGAAGTTTCCGAAACGGAGCGGGATGAAAACCAAACCGCTACCTCCGAAAAGGATCAAAAGCTCCCCTCATGGGCAATGAATTTGATGATGGTCGGTACGGTATTGGTCGCGGTCGTGCTTGCTGTGGGACTTTTTCTTTGGCTGCCGAGTTTTTTGTTTGAGCTGCTTTCCAAACACGTAGCTTGGCTCCGTCCGCAAAATGCGGCGCTTGCGTCTTTGATCAAGTCGGCATTTGAGGGATTGTTCAAAGTGATTTTGCTGGTCGGATATATGGCTGCGGTCTCTTTGATGAAAGAGATTCGAAGAACTTTTATGTACCACGGTGCCGAGCACAAGACCATTTTCTGTTACGAAGCGGGATTGGACCTGACGGTGGATAATGTGAGAAAGCAAGGACGTTTCCATCCTCGGTGCGGAACCTCTTTTCTGATCTTGATGGTCATTGTCAGCATTTTTATTTCGTTTTTCATCGATCCGATCTCTATTGCGATCTCCGGACATACCCTGCCGTCCGTTTGGAGAGCGCTTTTGAAACTCGCATTGCTTCCGATCACCATGGGGATCGGCTATGAATTGATCAAATGGGCAGGGCGCAAGGAAAACCTGCTGACTCGTGCGATCTCCGCACCGGGAATGTGGTTACAGCACATTACCGTATTTGAACCGACGGACGATATGATCGAGTGCGCGATCGCCGCGATTCGGGCGGTCATCCCGGAAGACGGCAGCGACCGTGTAGAGTAACGTGAATTGCGTACAAAAGGAGAAAGAATATGACGGAAATTCAAAAACAGATCAGGGAAGCTCTGCTGGAGTTACTTGATGTTGCACAGTTGGGTCGGGGAACCGTTTTGGTCATCGGCTGTTCTTCTTCCGAGATTGCGGGGGCACAGATCGGGCACGGATCGGTTCCGAATCTCGCCGCGGAGTTGGTTGCGGAGATCCTGCCGATCTTGCGGGAGCGGGGAATCTTTCTTGCGGCGCAATGTTGTGAGCACTTGAACCGTGCTTTGATCGTGGAGCGCGCCTGCGCCGAAAAATACGGGTTGGAAGAGGTCTGCGTGATTCCGCAACCCAAGGCGGGAGGCTCGTTTGCCACCGCGGCATGGGAAAACTTTGCGGATCCGGTTGCCGTGGAGCATATTCGGGCACATGCGGGCTTGGATATCGGCGGAACTTTGATCGGCATGCATTTGCGGGATGTAGCGGTCCCGGTACGTTTAAAAACGGATCGGATCGGAAAGGCGCTGCTGTTGGCGGCACGCACCAGACCGAAATATATCGGCGGGATCCGTGCAAAATACGAACTTCCGGTCTCCGAATAAAAATCGCAGAAAGCGGCAAACCGTTCAAACGGTTCTTGTAAATATTTTCAGAAACACTTTTAGGAAAACTTGAAGGAAAACAAATGAAAAAATAACGGCAATCGGCAATGCACACTTGGATCCTGTTTGGCTGTGGCAATGGCAGGAGGGGTATCAGGAGATCAAAGCAACGTTTCAGTCGGCATTGGACCGAATGAACGAAACAGACGATTTTGTGTTTACCTGTGCTTGTGCGGCATATTACCAATGGATCAAAGAAAATGCTCCCGATCTGTTTGAAACAGACCAAGAAAAGAGTGGCGGAGAGACGTTGGGTCATTGTGGGCGGCATGTGGATACAATCGGATATGAATACCCTTTCCGGAGAATCCTTTGCGCGTCAGTTTCTTTACAGCCAGCGTTATTTCTACGAAAAGTTCGGAAAGATCGCAACGGTCGGATATAACGTTGACAGTTTTGGGCACAATGCCGCGTTGCCACAGATCTATTCCCTCGGTGGCATTCGAAATTACGTTTGGATGCGTCCGGATCTCGAAGAAAATCCAAAGATTCCCTCGGGTTCCATGATTTGGGAAGGAATCGACGGTACCAAGATCCATGCATTCCGACTGTTCAAAGCGTACAATTTCAGAACGGATTTGGAGGAGCGGTTGACGGAAGCATACCAATCTGCGGAAGAGCTCGGTCAGCCGATCATGTTGTTTTACGGTGTCGGCAATCACAGCGGCGGCCCTACGATCGAAAATCTCCGTCAGATCCGGACATACCAAACCACCGACGAACACGGAAACGATGTTACACTCGGTTCACCGAACGATTTCTTTGAAACGCTTGAAAAAGCCGACCTTGATCTCCCGCTTTGGCGCGGGGAATTGCAACATCATGCCAGCGGATGCTATTCCACGCATTCCGCAAGCAAACTACTGCACAGAAAGGCGGAAAACTGCCTGTTGCGCATGGAAAAGCTCGGCGTATTGTCCGAACGATTGACCGGGCATAAAACAAAATCGGTATTCGTGCGCCGTGCTTGGGACAATTTAATGTTCAATGAATTTCACGATATCATGGGTGGCTGTTCCATCCGTCCGGCAATGGATGACTGCATGACGCAGTTATCCGAAACGATCTCCATTGCGCAAAGAGAAGACAATGCACTTTTGCAAAAACTTTCATGGGCGGTCGATACTTCCAACGGGAATCCGGTCGTTCGCGAAAAAGGCCGTTGTTTGTTCTGGCAAGCCCAAGGGTAGGGAACACCCGTCATCGTTTTCAATCCGCACAGTTTCGACGTAGTGGATACGGTCACCACGCAGGCGATCTATTCGGTCCGCGACGAAAACGGGTTCCCCGTTCCGTTCCAAGGAGTTCGTGCTCCCCGTACCAACAACGTTGATACCGACGATACGATCTTCAGAGTCACGGTTCCGGTTCTCGGATACCGCTTATATTGGATCTTTATGGAGAAGCAGGAGGATGCAGCCTCCTATCCGTTGCATGCTTCCGAAACCGTCCTCGAAAACGATCACATCAAAGCGAAATTCCATAAACATACCGGTGAATTGATCCACTTGATCGATAAACACACCGGATTTGATGCTTTGACCGGTCGTACCGGCGCGCGATTGATGGACATTGAGCCCTACGATACGTGGGCACATAAGTGTTTTCGGTTTGACAAAGAAGCCGGTGCTTTTTCCGATGCCGAAATTACGCTGTTGGAAGCAGGACCGGTTCGTGCGGTTTTGGAAGTCAAAACGCACTTTGCAACATCGGTGTTACGCTACCGTTACGTACCTTACGCAGATGCCGATCTGCACATGCGTGCCGATGTTTTGCATCAACCGTTGCCGCGCGTGGTGGAAACGTATCACGTCGGTCCTCTCGGCAGCCGTTAATGCGGGATCCATATGGATAATACGGCAATTTCCGTTGGCGCGTTCAAACCATCGGAGGACGGCAGCGGGTTTGTTCTGCGATTGAGCGAAACGACGGGGCGCCGTCAGGTTGTCCATATCGATCTGCATTTACTTGATCGAAAGTTGGATCTGGAATTCGGACCGTTCCAGATCAAGACGTTGTTGATCCCCCGCGATCCGAGTTCCATGCCGAAAGAGATCCGATTGACGGAGCTCGACGGGTAACAAACAGACGGATCGCACCGTCGGAAACGTTGTTTCAAGCGTCCCGCAAAAAGAAAAGCGAAACCGATCAAAACAGATTCGGGGATCGGGACCGTAATTCGGATGTTTGCGGTCACGGTCCGTTTGAAAACGGGTCGGAGCGGAAAGACTCCGCTGTTGGCGGCGCGTGAACGGACTGCGGGATATCGGCGGGATCCGTACAAGATACGGGCTTTCGGTTTCCGAAAAAAACGAATAAAAACCGCCAAAAAAATGTGCAATCCTATTGACAATTTGAGCATATCTGTGCTATAATTATTCTGATGTGAAAAGAACGACAGAGAAAGGATGGCACGACACCGATGGAGATCGCAATTATTGCACACGATCTGAAGAAAGAATTGATGACGCAATTCTGCATTGCGTACTGCGGTATTTTGAGCAAGCATAATCTTTGTGCAACCAATATTACCGCAAAGTATATCTCGGAAGCTACGGGATTGGAAATCGAACGCTTGCTTGCCGGTGTGCAGGGCGGGAAACAGCAGATCGCTTCCCGAATCGCTTGCAATGAGATTGACGTTTTGCTGTATTTTAAGGATACCCGCCAAAATGCAGAGCCGGATGAGGTCGAAGCGGAGTTGTTGCGCCTTTGTGATCTTTACAATATTCCCGTTGCCACCAACATTGCGACCGCAGAGGTGATCGTCACCGCGTTGGATCGCGGCGATTTGGATTGGCGCGAGATCGTAAATCCGCGTTCGGCTTATAATCTTCGCAAAAAAAGCGAAAAAGGCAAGAACGCGTGATCGATTAAACGGAACCGTTGAGATCCGATGGGGTCCGTGTGAAAAAGATATGTTCTTTCGAACACCGCTTTTCAGAGAAGGGATCCGCCGTGCGGCGTGCTGTGAGATCCCGAAAGCAGGATGAAAGGGTACCGCTTTTTTACTTGCAACAGAATACTGCAATGAGTGAAATATTTGGGTGGAACCGTGCGGATTCACAAATCCACACCCCGAATGGCAGAATTTGCCGCGGGGTGTGTTTTTTATTTTCGGTAAGGATTGAACTTAACAAATAAACGGAGCGTCTTTCGGACGGAAGATTCCGACAGAGAAAAGGAGACAACGATTATGCAGGTAAAAATTCAAGAGCATTTCATTTCGGAAACGGCAGAAGGAACGACCGTTTACGAAGCCGCAAAGGAATTGGGCTTGATCACACGCGAGGTGATCGGTGCGGAGATCGGCGGCGTGACGGTTGCACTGACTCATGTTTTGAAAGAAGGGGACGAAGTCAAGTTGTTGACATTTGCGGATGCCGCAGGCAAAAAGCTGTTCCGCCACTCTGCCGCGCACATTTTGGCGCAGGCGGTCAAACGGTTATATCCGGAAACCAAGCTGACCATCGGTCCGGCGATCGACAACGGCTTTTATTATGATTTCGATTCGGACGTTCCGTTTCCTCCGGAAGCGTTGAGAGCTTTGGAAGGGGAAATGAAAAAGATCGTCAAGGAAAATTTAAAGATCGAGCGATTTGAATTGCCGCGCGAAGAAGCAATTGCTTTGATGACCGAAAAGGATGAACCGTATAAGGTGCAATTGATCCGGGAACTTCCGGAGGGATCCGTTATCAGCTTCTATCGTCAAGGGGAATTTACCGATCTGTGCGCGGGACCGCATTTGTTCAGCACAGGCGCTGTCAAGGCGTTCAAACTGACGCAGTGTACGGGTGCTTATTGGAAAGGCGACCAAAAGAACAAAATGCTGCAGCGAATTTACGGCATTGCCTTTCCGACCAAAGAAGAATTGAATGCATATGTGGCACAGCAGGAGGAAGCTTTAAAGCGGGATCATAACAAACTCGGAAGAGAATTGGAACTGTTTACCACGGTGGATACCATTGGTCAAGGACTTCCCGTCATGTTGCCGAAAGGAAGCCGCGTGATCCAATTGTTGCAAAGATGGGTTGAGGATGAAGAGCAAAAGAGAGGGTATTTGCTGACCAAAACTCCTTTGATGGCAAAGCGGGAATTTTATAAAATTTCCGGTCACTGGGATCACTATTTGGACGGTATGTTTATTTTGGGAGATCCCTATGACGAAACCAAAGAATGTTTTGCTTTGCGTCCGATGACGTGCCCTTTCCAATACCAAGTGTTTCTCAACAAAAAGCGTTCCTACCGCGAACTGCCCATGCGTTTGGGGGAGACTTCCACTATTTTCCGAAATGAAGATTCCGGAGAAATGCACGGTCTTATCCGTGTACGGCAGTTTACCATTTCGGAAGGACATTTGATCCTGCGCCCCGATCAGCTTTCGGAGGAATTCAAAGGTTGCTTGGATCTGGCAATGTATATGCTGGATACGCTCGGACTTAAAGAGGACTGTTCGTTCCGCTTCTCACAGTGGGATCCCGCACGTACGGATAAATACGAAGGAACGGCTGAGCAGTGGGATGAAGCGCAAAGCATCATGAAAAAACTCTTGGATGAAAATCAGATCCAATATACCGTCGGAATTGATGAAGCCGCTTTTTACGGTCCCAAGCTTGACATCCAGATCAAAAACGTATTTGGCAAAGAGGATACGTTAGTCACCATTCAGATCGATATGTTGCTTGCCAAGAAGTTCGGCATGGAATATGTGGATTCCAACAACCAAATGGTAACGCCGTATATTATTCACCGTACCTCTATGGGGTGCTACGAAAGAACACTTGCTTTGTTGATCGAGAAGTACGCGGGCGCTTTCCCCATGTGGCTTGCACCGGAGCAAGTGCGGATTCTTCCGATCGGTGATGAACATGTGGAGTACGCAAAACAGGTTCGGCAAACGCTGACTAATGCGGGCTTGCGTGCGGAGTTGGACGATTCTTCCAATACCATCGGGTACAAGATTCGGGCAACGCAGATGCAAAAAGTACCGTATATGTTGGTGATCGGTGCAAAGGAAATGGAAAGCAATACGGT
>CAYPIV010000007.1:0-4205 GCA_964410895.1 uncultured Ruminococcus sp.
ATGATCACACCGATCGGAAACGTATACATAAAATCACCATTTACCTTTCTTTTCATAAAATTGCTGTTTTGTAACGGATTTGAAAGAAACACATCACAAAAAATTCGGAAGCTATCCCTTTGAAATGCCGCATTTTTTATTCAAGGCATCCATTTTGATCCAAAAGGGTTGCTTTTTCCTTGCTTTTATTGTATAATAAAAACGTTGATCCGTCAAGATTGATTTCTTGCGGCATTCTATTATTATCTTGCTATTTTGGAGGAATTATGAACACCTATGAGATTCACACCTTCAATGATCCCCAGCTTCCGTTCATTTTTTACATGAATGCCTGCTATCCATCCGAGCAATCACAGAATATTCTCCTCAATTGGCATGAAAACATTGAAATTTTTTCCGTATTGGGCGGAACCGGAACTCTTGCATACGATGATCAACGCATCCCGGTCCGTCAAGGCGATCTTGCCGTGATCAATTCCAATCACTTTCACGGTTTGATCGGAAAGCAGGATCTGCGAGCACATTGCCTGATCATCGACCGTCCGTTCTGCCTTGCAAACGGTGTGGACACCAGTGAAATACAGTTGGAACCGTTGTTTCGCGATCCGGAAATATCCGATCTGTTTCAAACTCTGCAAAATTATTACCGGATCCCGACTGATTCTCCGTTTCGAACCGTTTGCATCCGTGCGCAGATCTTATCCATCCTTGCCAAACTTTGTCAAAAGCATACCGTAGCCCTTTTTCCCGATCAACAAAATTCCAACAGCGCCGATTATATTCGAAAAGCCATCGGATATATCCGCGCAAATTACCAAAAAGAGATTTCGCTGGAAAAAACCGCGGATTTTGTCGGGATCAGCAAATACCATTTTGCAAGAGAATTCCGTCGCATTACAGGCTATACTTTTGTCACCCATCTCAATTTGACCCGTTGCGAAGCGGCTAAAAAATTGCTTTCCGAAGATCGAATGACCATCGGCGCCATTGCACTCAGTTGCGGATTTTCCGGGCAATCCTATTTCACACGTACCTTTCAATCCGTGGTAGGGATGTTACCGAGAGAATATCGTGA
Source organism: uncultured Ruminococcus sp. (assembly GCA_964410895.1). Lineage (GTDB taxonomy): Bacteria > Bacillota > Clostridia > Oscillospirales > CAG-272 > UMGS1865. The sequence continues at coordinate 1,076 of CAYPIV010000007.1, forward strand.
CCGACAAAAAATGCAAAAAAAGCAAAATAACATTCTCTCCGTCCCTTCTGCCGTCCGCAAAACAGAACAAAAAGCCCCGCATTGCGATCTTTGACGCAATGCGGGGCTTTTCTGTCATACGTTCAGTACTTTGCTTAAAAATTCTTTGGTACGGGGATGCTGCGGGGATTCGAACAACTGCGCCGGGGTTCCCTCTTCCGCAATCACTCCTCCGTCCATGAAGAGCACGCGGTCGGCAACTTTGCGCGCAAATCCCATTTCGTGGGTAACAATGACCATCGTCATCCCTTCATCCGCCAATTCTCGGATCAGATCCAGCACTTCGCCGACCATTTCGGGATCCAATGCGGAAGTCGGCTCGTCAAACAGCATCACTTGCGGATTCATTGCCAACGCACGAACGATGGCGATCCGTTGCTTTTGCCCGCCGGAAAGTGTGGCGGGATAAACATCCGCTTTGCTTTCCAAACCGATCCGATGAAGCAACTGCATTGCCGTTTCCTGCGCTTCTTCCTTGTTTTTCAGTTTCAACTGTACCGGTGCCAAAATCAAATTTTGCAAAACCGTCATATTCTGAAACAAGTTGAAATGCTGAAAGACCATTCCCATTTTTTGCCGTGCAACATTGATATCCACACGGTCTTTTTCTTCCAAAGCGTGCAACAGTTGGCGATAGGCTTTGCCTTCATGCTTTTTCAACAGATCTTTTTCCTTGATCTCGGCAATTGCCGCATGATCTGCTTCTTCCGCGGGCATACCGGAATGCATCAAGGAGGCTTTCAAAGACGCATACGTTTTGGACGCACGGATCACATCAAAATGCAGATACGGATCCGGATCCGTCAAAAGCTGTCCGTTCATCCAAATTTCACCGTAAGTCGGGGACTCCATTTGATTGATACACCGCAACAGCGTACTTTTTCCGCTCCCGGACGGTCCGATCACCGCAACTTTTTCTCCGGGCTGAATTTCACAGGAAACCCCGCGAAGGACGCGAAGAGAGCCGAAATCCTTATAGATATTTTTAACGTTTATCACTTGCTCTCAACCTCTTTTCTATCAGTTTGATGCCAAGCGTCAGTAAATACACGATCGCCAAATAGAACAGCGCCACCACAACCATGGGAACGATATAACTTGCCATATTGTTGCCGCTTCCGATGATCTTTGCCGCCATCGTCAAGTCAAACATTCCGATCATGCTGACAATGGAGGTCTCCTTGATCAATGCGATCAATTCGTTTCCGATCGCGGGGATCACGTTTTTGATCGCCTGCGGGATCACGATTTTTCGCATTGCCGTACGCATGGGCAATCCCAATGCCAAGCCCGCTTCGGTTTGACCGATGTCAACAGACAGGATCCCCGCCCGAATATTTTCCGCAACGTACGCACCGGAATTGATCCCGAAAGCGATAATGGCTGTTACCATTTGCGGAAAGCCGCGAATGGCAAATACGACATACGCCATAATAAACAGCTGCAACGCCATCGGCGTACCGCGGATCACCGTGATATACAGCTTGCAAAGAAACTTCGGAACGACAGTCCATTTTGTTTTTTTCGTAATGGTTACCATGGCAACAAGGATCCCCAAAAGCAAGCCGAGAAGCGCGGCAGCTACCGAAATGATCAATGTGGTCTTTAACCCCTCAAAAATACTTTGCATGTATTTTTGCGTGGTGAACAGTTCTGCAATTCGATTCAAAAAATTCATAATTATCCTTTTCCGCTATACAGACGAAAAAGAACGATGCCGAAGCATTGTTCTTTTTCGAATATGATTTTGTAGTTATCCGTTCAAACCCATGTGTTGCATGACCATTTTTTCGATCTGTGACTCCCCGTTTGCGTCTTTCTTCATCAAGTCGGTCAAAACTTCATTGATCGCGGTCAACAGCTCCGTGTTCCCCTTGGTCACGCAAATGGCATACTGCTCTTCTACGGGAGAATCCTCCGCATCGGTTGCACCGGCATAATACAAAGGCAGGCACTTCAAGGTACTGTTTTTGGAAACGATATATTTTGCGGGGAGCTCGTCCACGATCACAACATCGTTTTGATTTGCGCCGATACCGTCTGCCGCAAGCTGTGCGGAATCGTAGTTTTTCAAAACCGCTCCCGTGCCGGAAAGCACACCGCCGTCTGCATTGATCTCACCGTCGGCATAGATCCATCCGGTCGTATCGGTCTGTGTACCGACCGTCTTTCCTTTCAGGGCTTCCCAAACGATATATTCCACACCGTTTACCGTCTTGGTGGCAATGCTCGTGTCATCCGTCCGAAAGATCACGTATTGAACCGAGGTGTAGTACGGAATGGAGAAATCCACTTTTTCTTTCCGTTCGTCCGTAATGGTAATTCCGGCAGCTCCGGCATCGCAGACCTCGCCTGCTTTTACGTTATCGATAATGGCGGAAAACTCCACGTTGACGAATTCGATCTTTTTATCAAGCTTGTCCCCGACCATATTCATGATGTCAACATCGACCCCTTTGATCTCGGTGCCGTCATAGTATTCAAACGGTGCAAAGAACGCGTTGGTTTGAACGATGATTGTATCTTGACCGCAAGAAGCAAGCAACGCCGGAACACACGCCAGCATGGCAATTGCCAGCAAAAGACTGATCACTTTTTTCATTTTTGTTTTTCCTCCGAATGCGATTTTATTCTGTGAACATGCTCATTATAACGCATAATTATTCATTTGTCAACCCTTTTTTTAAAATTTTTTCCGAATTATACCTGTTTTTAATGAATATTTTTTCAAAAAGGCAAATTCGGAGCTCCGAGATCGATTTTTCTTTCAAAATTGACTTTTTTGTAAATAATGTTTTTACATTCTTGAAAAAGTTTCGAAAGAGGAGTAAAATAAAACTGTTTTTGCGGTATGCCCCGAAATTCGGATCGGATTCGAAGCATAATGCCGCAAAAAAATGATTCTGATGCGCGGAGGTGAGAATATGGACACCGGCAGTTGTTGTTTCAATATTCATACGGCATTCCGATCTTTTCGGCGAACGTGTCCTTTTTGCCGGTCCGTATTGCAACCGCACGCTCTCACGTAGATCCACTCGATCCGAATGCCATTGTTTGTTGAACACAGCTCCGTACGACCGCAGGAAAACGG
>CAYPIV010000007.1:4305-10451 GCA_964410895.1 uncultured Ruminococcus sp.
CGATCCGAATGCCATTGTTTGTTGAACACAGCTCCGTACGACCGCAGGAAAACGGAGATCTGTCTGTTGCCGACAATGGTGTTTTTTTATCGACATACAGATCTTGCCGCTTTGCCTGCTCCAAGAAAACGTAAGGGAGGCAATCGCAATGAACCAAAATTCCAACCAAACACTTCCGAATTATTCGGAAGAGATCGTACTGCTGCTTCGAAATCATCTTTCTCCAAAGGAGCTTTTGAAAAAAATCGGCACCTACCACGAAAAAGATGTGGCTTTGGCACTGCCATTGCTGACGAAAGAAGAACAGCACAAGTTATTTTGCATTTTACCGGTCAAAAATTTAACGGAAATTTTGGAATATACGGAAAATGCAAATTCCTATTTCGAATTGCTCGGAACGCAACAAAAAAGAGACGTCCTTTCCTATATGGATGCCGCCTCTGCCACCGATCTGTTACAGCAGTTGGACCCGCAGGAGCGAGAAAGGCTTATGGACCTTTTGCCGAAAGACAGCCGATCGGAGATCTCTTTGATCGGTTCTTTTGAAGAATCGGCGATCGGAAGCAAAATGTCCACCGATTTTATTGCGATTCCGGAAAATGCGACGATCAAAGAAGCCATGTCGCAATTGGTCCGCCAAGCAGCGGAAAACAATCACATCTCTACCCTGTATTTGGTGGACGAAGATCAGATCTTTTGCGGTGCCATGGATTTGAAAGACCTGATCATTGCCAGAGAGGGGACCCCGATCTCCGATATCACAACGGTCTCATACCCGTATCTGTATGCGACCGCGTCCATTGACACCTGTATCCCGTTATTGACCGACTATGCGGAAGCCGCCATTCCCGTGTTAAACGACCGCAACCAATTGATCGGAGTGGTCACATCCGATGACTTTGTGGAGATCCTTGATGACGAAATGGGAGACGACTATGCAAAACTTGCCGGTCTTTCCTCGGAAGAGGACCTGTCCGAACCGATCCGGATCAGCGTCAAGAAACGGATCCCATGGCTCTGCATCCTGCTGCTCCTCGGATTGGGAGTTTCCGCCACCGTTGGGCTGTTTGAATCCATTGTAGCGCAACTTCCCGTGATCATGTGTTTTCAATCCCTGATCTTGGATATGGCGGGAAATGTCGGGACCCAATCCTTGGCAGTTGCCATTCGCGTTTTGATGGATACGCAGATCGACCGGTCGCACCGGGTACGCTTGGTTTGGAAAGAAACACGCATCGGGTGCCTCAACGGAGCGATCTTGGGGGTTCTTTCTTTCGCGGTGATCGGTGCTTATCTGTGCCTGAAAGGAAATGCTCCCGCATTTGCCTTTTCCGTGTCCGCCTGCTTGGGAGTTTCCATGTTGCTGGCAATGCTGATCTCTTCCCTGTCCGGCACATTGATCCCGATCTTTTTTCAGCGCGTCGGCATGGATCCCGCAGTGGCATCCGGTCCGCTGATCACCACGATCAACGATCTAATTGCCGTTGTCACCTATTACGGTCTTGCGTGGTGGTTGTTGATCTCCCTGTTTCAGTTTGCGTAAACCGCCGACGCCGTGATTTCGGTACCGTTCACTCCGATTTCGAGATCGGATCCTCGGACGGCACTTCTTCCGACGGTGCTTCCGGTGCGGGAAGCACCGTTCCCTCCAACAAGGTTCGAAAGCACTGATCGTCATTGATATCAAATCGAACCCCCTCCAAATGTAAAAAGCGGGTATCCGCAAACGGATAGGTTGAAAGCGGGCGATCCAATGCATCATTGGATTGCGCACTGACCAAAATTTCTTCTCCGTCAAATCCCGTGATCAAAACCGTATGATACCACTCCCCGTCTGCGTTGAGAAATTGGATCACATCCCCCAAAAGTGCGGATTCCCTTGCGACCACCCGTGCGTACGGACCGATCCTTCCGTTTTGCGCGGAAAACTCCGGCTGTTCCGTCATGAAATCGAAAAAATAACGCACTCCGCTCCATGCCGGTGCCCGATCTTCGGGGGAAATATAGTACCAACCGAAGTCCCTTGTATAATTCATCACGCAACTGCCCGCCAAAATGCATTGCGAAACAAAATTGGTACAATTTCCACCGATTCCCGTAAAATCCAAAAAGAGCGGATTGCGGCGCAATGCCCATGCACGTGCATATTCCACTGCCCGATCCCGTTGATACGGCTTGGTAACCAACATACTGTTTTCCTCCGTCACGTTGTTTCTTGTTCCGTTACAGTATATGTCTTTTCAAAGAAAGCGGAACGGACCGTGCAGGTCCGTTCCGCTTTCTTTCCAAGGATTTTTGCATTGTTTCAGGAAATATAGGTATTTAAGATCGATTCCAAATCCTTCATGGTATCGGTAAATTTTTCCGTGAGCGTGGCGGAATCGTTTTCGCCGTCTCCCAAGATCAAAATGTACAGGGTATGATCGTTTTTGCCGGTCGCCGCAACAGCCAAAAAGGATCCCGTCGTGTATCCGGTCTTGGTTGCCGTCAATACGGAAGAAGTCAATTTGGGATCATATTTGTCCGTTCTGCTTTTAAGCGAAGGAGTAAAAGAGACCGCGTATGTCTTTTCCGTTCCCGTCGCATCGGTATAGTATGCGTTGACGGAATATCTTGCTTCCCGCGGTTGCAAAATATCCGCGATCAAGTCACACTGCATCGCATACGAAAGGATCACCGCCATATCCCGTGCCGTTGTCACATTGGTCGGACTGTCAAACCCGACCGCATTGTCAAAGTGCGTATCGGTCAGCCCCAATTCCGCGGCTTTGCGGTTCATCAACTCCACAAAAGCATCCTCGGAATCGCAGATTGCCCGAACTACCATATAGGTGCAATCGGCAGCGGACTGTATCCCGATCCCGTACAGCAGATCCCGAAGCGTATAACGGTCTCCGATGCAAGTATAGCCGTTGCTTTCGCGCGGCAAAGCAAATTCCGTTCCTTTGTAATTTCCGGAGCTGGTGTAGGAAACGACTTCCTCCGTCAGCGGGATCTTTTGTTGCAGATCCGCATCGGTCAAATTTTCACAAGCTACGATCAATGTCATGATCTTGGTCATGGATGCGGGAGAAAAGGAAACGTCGGAACTTTTTTGCGCCAAGATCTCGCCGGTCTCCGCATTGATCAAAACGGCATACTTTGATTTTACGGAGGAGAGCGCCTCGGTCCGATCGGTCTCCGTCGGCTTTGCGGGGATCGGAGATACGGCAAATACGGGCAGATCTGCCGAGGGTTCGTTGCCGTCGGTAACGGGAGTATCCGATGCGGGCGGCGGAAGCGACAGATCGGATCCGCTTTTGAAGGTTTGAACGAAAATGCATACGGAAAGTACGATCTCAAGAACGGCAAACAGCACCAGCCAAACAGTAAACAACCCCTCCCCGTCCCACGAGCGGGAGGGATCGGCTTTCTTTTTTGCTTCAGATGTCAACTTCAAACCTCCTGATTGCTTCGGTATCTTCAAACGGTGTTTTTTCAACAACAAAAGCCGTGTCAAAAACAAGCATTGCGCGGCTATCGATAAAATTGTACCTTAAAAACCGAAGTCTGTCAACCCCTTTTTCAAAAAGTTTTCTTTTTTACGGGCGCACACAGCGGAATGCTTGTAAGGATCGTAACCTTGAAAACATGTCACGCATATCGAATCGTTCGGATCACACCGCCGGGGTACGAAACGAAGTCGCCGTGGAAATTTTACCGTCTCTCATACTTCTGACAAGACATTCCGCAAAAAACAGAAAAAGTATTGAAAATATTCATTTTGTGCTTTATAATATAAGATGGTATCATTTGATCATTACACGGTCGGACGCAGATCTTCGTTTGACCGTCTTGGGAGAGGTTCCTATGAAAAACGAACAACTTGCAGATCTGCTCCGCCCCGACTCCATGGATGATATTGTCGGTCAAGATCATCTGTTCGGAGCACACGGCGTCATTCGGCGCATGCTTGCCGGAGGACGTGTGACCAACATGATCTTTTTCGGTCCTCCCGGCACCGGAAAGACCACCGCGGCATCCATTGTTGCCAAAGTCTCCGGAATGACCTTTCGACGTTTGAATGCAACTTCCGCGTCTTTGGCTGATATCAAAGCGGTGATGAATGAAACGGACAACGTATTCGGTTCCGGCGGAATTTTGTTATATTTGGACGAAATTCAATATTTCAACCGCAAGCAACAGCAATCTCTGTTGGAATACATGGAGGACGGTCGCATTACCTTGATCGCTTCCACCACGGAAAATCCGCACTTTTTTATTTATAATGCCATTCTTTCACGGGCTTCCCTGTTCGAATTTCATCCGGTCCAACCGCAAGAGATGCGCCCCGTCCTGCGCCGCGCCTTGCAGCAACTCAACCGTGAACAAGCAACCGAAAAAGAAATTTCGGATTCCTTATGCGACTACATCGGCAAACGCGCTTGCGGAGATGTCAGACACGCCATTGTCCTGTTTGAAAATGCTTTTTACGCTTCCGATGGGGAGATTTTGCAGGAACATGTGGATTGCTTTGACACTTCGATCCTCAATCTCAGTGACGATACCCATTTCGATCTGCTCTCCTGCCTGCAAAAATCCATCCGAGGTTCCGATGCCGACGCCGCAGTTTTCTACTTGGCAAAATTATTGCAAATGGGAGAATTGCTTTCCGTTTGTCGGCGGCTCCAAGTGATCGCCTCCGAAGATATCGGTCCTGCGTATCCGTTGGCAGCCGTTCTGACGCGTGCCTGTTGCGAATCTGCAAAAGAGCTCGGCATGCCGGAAGCGCAGATCCCGCTTGCCAATGCGACGATCCAATTGGCAACGGCACCGAAATCCAATTCCGCGGAACTTGCCGTTCAATCCGCGACCCGCGCCGTTTTGGACGGAAAAGGAACCCAAGTCCCGCTCCATTTGCAAAGTCCTTTGTTTCAGGGATACCGATATCCGCATGATTTTGAAAACCACTACGTCAAGCAGCAGTACCTGCCGAACGATCTTTCCGGAACGGTATTTTACCGTCCCGGTCCGAACAAAAACGAGCAAGCCGCTGCCGAATATTGGAATAAGATCAAACGATCTTAAGAGAAGATCGGAACAGCGGGATCGCGGATCGGTTTTTGAAAGTCAATACAGCGCACAGGCGATGCTTTACCGAGCATCGCCTGTGCGCTGTATTTGAAAAAATCAAGGACGTATCACCGATCCCCGTTTTGCCCCCGCTGTTAAAAGAACAACCGTTTTCGGTAGCGTCGCAACAGAAACAAAAGGGGCAATCCCACAAAATAGGCAGAAAGGACCTCACCGATCCCGACCCCCAACATGAGAAACGGAAGTCCGTCCTCGAAGCCGTACCCATATGACAGGACCAAAGGAACGATCACCGTGTTGGAAAGCACCGTCGGTAACGGAACCAACATGGGAATACGGCACAAAGCATAAGCCCCCAGCGCCCCGAGCAAGGTTGCCAATGTACCGAATACGATATCCTGCCAAATGGCGCCCGTTAACATATTGGAAAGCAAGCATCCGATCGTCAGTCCCGGAATGGCAGAGGCAGTAAAAAAAGGAAGCACGCACAGTGCTTCCGACAGTCGAAACTGAATTGCACCGTTTGCAAGACCAAATGCCCCCACAACACAGGTCAACACCGTGTATAAAGCGGCAATGATCCCGGCATAGCAAATGGAAAGCAAACGTTTTTGATGCATTCTGGTTGGTTTCATGGAAAGAGTCTCCTTTAGTTTTGATTATCGTGAGGAAAGTTTCGAACTCACGTATTTTTGCCGATCGCCGAAAAGCAACGGCAACCGATCTCAGAACGATTCCGCAAGAACTTGGTTCACTGCTTCCGAAACGTCCTTGTACAGATACAACGATCCCAAACAAAGGACCGGCAACCCGTTTTCCTTGGCGGCGTGAAGAGCCGCACGAACACCGTCTTTCACGGTTTCGAACGCTTCCGCTTCCACTTTGTGCAAATGGAAACTTTCGGCATAACTTACAGCATCCAACGCACGTGCGCTTCCGGTGCTGACCGCAAACACGCGATCCACGATCGGTTTCAGGTGCTCGATCATTTCATCATACCCCTTATCCGACATCACACCGGTCACCAAATTGATCTTTTGTTCCGGAAAATACGATTGCATTCCAAAAACCGC
>CAYPIV010000007.1:10551-12022 GCA_964410895.1 uncultured Ruminococcus sp.
GCTTTTTCGGCGGCAATTGCCTGAATGGAATTTCCCAAAAGCTCGGTGTGGTCGAAATCGATCCCCGTGATCACGGAAACCAGCGGTCTTTCAATCACATTGGTCGCATCGAAACGTCCGCCCAACCCAACTTCCAAAACAACGATCTCCACTCGGCAACGCAAAAAATACAAAAAGCCGATTGCCGTCACCAATTCAAACTCGCACGGCATCTCTTCCATTTTTTGTGCGGCGTCGCGCACCAGATCGGTCAGTTCCGCTAAAGCCTCCTTGGAAATGCAAGCACCGTCCACACAGATCCGCTCTTCAAAGTGACAAATAAAAGGAGAGGTAAACACCCCCGTGCGATACCCCGCGCAACGAAGGATCGAATCCAGCATTGCACACACACTGCCCTTTCCGTTGGTCCCGGCAACATGAATGCAACGCAACTGTTTTTGCGGATCTCCCAAGAGCGCAAGCAATTTCCGCATGCGCTCCAAGCCGGCGGTCGGCTGAAAACGACGTGCGGAATGAATAAAATCAATGGCTTCCTGATAATTCATAATAGACCTCGTTCTTGACGGCATACGAAAGCGGCATGAAACATGCCGCGGTAAAAGCCGATATTTGACGGGCAACTCCCGAGAATGGTGCGAGGAAAAAAGCGTCAGCTCCGGTGCTTTTGCAAAGCGCGACGAAGCGGAGGAAGCAGTAACGGTACTGCAACCGAGGACAACACTGCCCGAATGAGTGCATGCGGCATCCGCAACAGATATGCCCACAGGACCAAATACGGAGCCTGCGAAAAATCGATCGTAACATATCCCATATAGCACAGCACCGTGGTATTTGCGACATTCAGCAACAACTCGGATATCACAATGATCACAACGGTCCAAACGGCTACATGCTTCGCATTCGAGGAACGGATCCGATAGGCGCCCAAACCGCAACAAAGGCCGAACAATGCCCACGGCAACATCCACAGCAGAGAGTACCAATTGATGCCGTACCACAACTGTTCAATGAAAGAACCGCAAAGCACCACTGTCAGAGTTTCGATCGGTCCGAACAGAAATGCGCAAAGCAGCCCCACCAAAGATGCCCAAGAGATCTCCGACGGCACCAAACTGAGCACCGCAAACAACGCGATCATCATTGCGGTAAGGGTAATTCGAACGGCATTCAAACGTGCGGAAACAGGATTTTTCATAAAAAATACCTCCCTTTCCACCCATAGGCAGGAACAAAGGAGGACGGAAAACATTCCAAAATCTCCGTTATAGCCCTATGAAGCGGGATGCAAAGCACAAACCGCAAGCAAATTGCTTTTCGTCCGTGCAACAACTCCCCGTCTGCACGGCACTAAAGGAAAACTCCAACGCTTGTGCCTTTACTCTTCCGTAAACCGAAAAAAATCGGGTTACATCAATTATTATACAAAAGCAATTTCAAAATGTCAAGAAGTCAAATTGACGATTCTATACAA
>CAYPIV010000007.1:12122-15358 GCA_964410895.1 uncultured Ruminococcus sp.
ATTATACAAAAGCAATTTCAAAATGTCAAGAAGTCAAATTGACGATTCTATACAAATATGATGCCCTATTTTCAGCAAAATTCACACATTTCTTTTCATTCACGTCCCATTTGAACGTTTTATGCATGATCCGCGCCGATCCCGTGCATACTACCTCCGAACGATCGAACCTCGTTCTTTTGACTGTTACCAAAAAGATCCAATGAACCGAAAGGAGGATCATTTCTATGATCATAGATCGCATTGCATTGATCTTAACGATCATCGGCGCTTTGAATTGGGGAAGCATCGGACTGTTTGAATTTGACATCGTCGCTTATTTCTGCGGCGGTCAAAGCGCACTTCTCAGCCGCATCATCTACACGGTCGTGGCACTTGCGGGGATCTGGTGCATTTCCCTTGTGTTTCGCTCTCGGGAAAAGGAACCCTTGCCGAATCACTGACACCGTTTCGGCAAACGCCGTCAAACGCAGATCAAATGCGGGAGGAAGATCGAAAAAACGATCTTCCTCCCCTTTTCCGTTAAAATTCCATTCTTTGTAACGACAAAGTCCGATTGGTGTCGGGATCGATCTCAAATAAGGCGCCTTGCGCCCTGACCGTTCCCTCGGCAACCGAAAAACGTACCGGCATTTGCAGACGGAATTTCTCAATGACCGATTCTTTCGCAGCGCCGAGGATCCCGTCGATCGGACCGCACATGCCGAGATCCGTTACATATCCCGAGCCGTTTTTTAAGATCCGAAGGTCTGCCGTGGGAATATGCGTATGGGTGCCGAACATGGCAGCGATCTTGCCGTCAAAGCAGTATGCCAATGCCAGCTTTTCGGCAGTGGCTTCCGCATGAATATCCATCACGGCAAAATCATAATTTCCGGCTTCCCGTTTCAGAATCCGTTCCACCGTATCAAACGGAGATGCCAAAGAATCCAAATACATGACGCCGGAAACGTTGATGCAAAGCATCCGCCAGCCGGCAATCTTGCACACCGTATATCCCGCTCCCGGAGCTTGCGGAGAATAATTTGCCGGGCGAACGATCTGCACGGAATTTTCCAAGAACGGATAGAGATCGCGTATGCCGAATGCATGATTTCCCAACGTGATCACATCTGCTCCCGCATCCAAGAGGCTTTGTGCGTCCCGAGCGGAAAGCCCGCGGATCTCCGTTGCGTTTTCCCCGTTCACGATCACGGCATCCAATCGCTCCCTTTCTCGAATGTTCCACAGTCGCTCGGACAGATATTGAACCGCTGCCGCTCCCACGACATCTCCCAAAGCCAAAATACGCATTTCATTTCCCCGATTCTATTCCGCCGTTTGCGGAGATTTCCGTTTTCCGTCGGTTCCCTACGCTGTTTCAAACGGCAGGTTTTCCGTGCTCCGTTTCGAAAAGCGAACATCCGCCAAACGCAGAGACCGATTCTGTTTTCCTTTTTATTATACTATCATATTCGAGTGAAAAAGTCAATCTTTTTTTAACGACCTCTCCTTTTTCCAACCTCGTTTCCGACAGACATTTCCAAAATATGAACAGAATGTTAAACTCTCAAAATATTATAAAAATCACTTGACTGCATGTCGCAATCATGATATAATTATAGCGCAATCATACGGATACACCGTAAAATCGAAAGGAGAAAAAAATGATTGTTCTATTTGTTTTCGGTATCATCGCACTGATCCTGTCCGTTGTATTTTTTGCAGTCAAGGCGCAAAAAAATCGATTTTTGACACGCATTCTTCCGGCTGTCGTTCTTGCCGTGGCAGCGATCGCCATGATCGGCGTCAGTTGTATGCGAACCGTTCCCACCGGGCATACCGGAATTGTAACGACCTTCGGGCGCGTAGAGGACATCACCTATGAAGCCGGAGTGCATTTTTGCGCACCGTGGCAAAGCGTTGTTAATATGGACAACCGCAATCAAAAACAGTCCATAGACCTTTCCTGCTTCTCTTCGGACATTCAGGAAGTTGCCGTTACCTATACCCTGAACTACCAGATTTCCAAGACCAATGCCCAAACCATTTACAAGGAGATCGGAGTATCCTACTACGAGACCGTCATTTTACCGCGCGTTCAGGAAGCCGTCAAAAGTGAACTTGCAAAATACACCGCCGAGGAATTGTTGAGCAACCGTGCCCAACTTTCCACCGACATCAAAACGCTTTTGACCGAAAAGCTTTCCGCCTACAATATCGTTGTGCTGGATGCCTCCATGGAAAATTTGGATTTTTCGGACGCGTTCACGGATGCAGTGGAAGCCAAACAAGTAGCAGAGCAAAAAAGCAAGCAAGCGCAGATCGAGCAACAGCAAAAAACAATGGAAGCCAATGCCGCCGCAGAACGGGCGGAGATCGAAGCCAATGCCGCTGCCGAAGTATCCAAGATTCAGGCAGATGCCGCCGCAGAGGTTGCCAAGATTCAAGCCGCTGCCGATGCCGAAGTGATCAAGACCAAAGCCGATGCTGCTGAATATGCCGGTGAAAAAGATGCCGAAGTCATTCGTCAAATTCGGGATACGCTTGCCGTCAATGCGGAAGATCTCACGGATGACGACATTCGAAATCTGTTGCTCTACTACTACACGTTGCAGTGGAACGGTCAGTTGCCCGAAACGTATTTCGGTTCCTCCGACTTTTATCAGATCTTGGCAGGTCTGCTCGCCCAACGCTCGGAAAGTACCGCCCCCGATGATGCCTCCGCTTCCGCGGGAACAGAAGCGGGCGCTTAAAAACGAAAACGGTCGAGAAACCGTTTTGAATATGCCTTTTTCAAGTTGACAGAAAAAATAACCGGAGATGTTTCATGAACAAGGTTCTTTCCTCCCCCGCTAATGTGCCCCCTGTCAAGTAGACAGACAAAAAACAAAAGAAATTACAAAATGATTAGATTCATTCAACTCCCCCGCTACGCAACGGGGGAGTTTTTCGTCATACGGCGGCGAAATACCACTTGCAAGGAACCTTCCCTTTTTGTGCGACCTTCTTTTCATAAAAATCCTTTCCGAAAGCAGTTTCGATTGTTTCGGCGCTTTTTAAGTATCCACTCTGAGGGGAGCTCACCGCTGTTTTTGCTCGGCTGTTTTGTTTTGAAATCCGCTTTTGAAAAAAAGATAAATTTTTTTTGAAAAAAGACTTGATTTTTGGAATCGGATGTGTTATAATACCATTGTTGTTCGCCGGTATGATGGAATTGGCAGACGTGCTGGACTCAAAATCCAGTGGTAGCGATA
>CAYPIV010000008.1:0-15043 GCA_964410895.1 uncultured Ruminococcus sp.
AACTCGGAACGATCGAGCGCTTTTTTCTGCAAACGGTCGGAGAAGAACTGTGCGTTTTTTTCTGCGCGATGATCCCGATCATCGAATGTCGCGGAGCGGTGCCGTTGGGGATCCTTCTCGGACTTCCGTGGTGGCAGACGGCACTTTTCAGTATCGTCGGAAATTTGATTCCCGTTCCGTTTATTTTGCTGTTCATTCGTGCGTTTTTACGCTTTGCAGTCAACAGCAAAATCAAATTACTGAATCGATTTGCCAATTGGCTGAACGCAAAAGTGGAAAAACACAAAGGTACCATTGAGAAGTATTCTTATTGGGGAATTATGATCTTTGTGGGAGTCCCGTTGCCGGGAACAGGAGCGTGGACCGGCACTTTGATTGCTTCGGTGCTCGGTTTGGAACCGAAAAAGTCGTTTTTTGCCGCGCTCGGTGGCATTACCATGGCGACGGCTATCATGCTGACAGGTTCTTTGCTGGTAAAATACGGCATTTCTTTCTTTGGATGAAGATTCGGATGCGTCGTATCGGTGCCGCCTTTCGAACTTTTTTGCGGAAATTGTCGGACCGCACGGCGTTGCATCAAAATTTGCCATTGTTCGCAGACGGTGAAAAAATAAAAGCAGACCAAGTTTTTGCTTGGCCTGCTTTTTTGTCAGTTTTGGATCCCGAGTTTTCCGAGGATCGTTTGCACCGCATGGTTCAGATCGTTGTTTTCCATCAGTTCGATCATGCCGCGATCGACCAAAGCGGAAAGTTTTGCATCCATCGGAATTTGTGCCAAAAGGTCATAATCAAACGTTTTTGCCACCTCTTCGATGTGACTCTCTCCGAAGATCTTGATCTCTTTGCCGCAATCGGGGCATTTGACATAGCTCATATTTTCCACCAATCCCAAAACGGGAATGTGCATCATGCTTGCCATATTTGCCGCCTTACTGACGATCATGGAGACCAATTCCTGCGGAGAAGATACGATCACGATCCCGTCTAACGGAAGCGATTGAAATACGGTCAGCGGAACATCTCCGGTTCCGGGAGGGCAGTCTACCAACAGAATATCCGCCTCCCAGATCGTGTCTTTCCAAAACTGCTGAACGGTTCCGGCAATCATGGCACCTCTCCAAACGACCGGTTTGGTTTCCTCACCGAGCAGGAGATTAACCGACATAATATCAATCCCGGTCGTGGAGGACGGAGGGATCATTCCGTTGTCATCTCCGTAGACTTCGACCTTTTTCATGCCGAATGCTTTGGGGATCGAAGGACCGGTGACGTCCGCATCCAAAATACCGACTTTCAGTCCCTCACGTTGGAAGAGTACGGCAAGCATTGAGGTGACAAGCGATTTTCCAACCCCGCCTTTTCCGCTGACCACTCCGATGACATGTTTTACGTTGCTGAGCGGATTTGCCGGGATCAAAAGGCTTTCCTGCTCTCTGGACGCACAGTCCGAAGAACAGGTAGAGCAATTATGCGTACATTCAGACATTTCAATAACCTCACTTTATCATTCTTCATCCTTTCCATTATACACCTTTTGTATGCATTTTGCAATAGGAAAAAGTTTTTTTGCGCAAAATGCAAGAAAATGCAAAATAAACCTTGCATTTTTCCCTGTTTCGGGTATAATAGTAGATGTGAAAATATGGTTTTTTCATTTTGATTCGGAAGAACCGACAACTTTAAAACAGGAGAAACAACATGAGTAAAAAACTTGAAAAACTGAGCGGATTTGAAGGGGTAAAAGGCCCGCTTTTGACCATTGTCATGGATGGCGTCGGTTTGGCACCCGATACGATTTCCAATGCCGTCGCCGGTGCTTACACCCCGAATTTGGATGCTTTGATGAAAAATTATCCCACCGTTCGTCTGAAAGCGCACGGAACAGCGGTCGGACTGCCGTCGGACGACGATATGGGAAACAGCGAAGTCGGTCACAACGCTTTGGGTGCGGGACAGGTCTTTGCGCAAGGAGCCAAATTGGTATCCAACTCCATTGAAAGCGGAAAAATGTTTTGCAGCTCCACATGGCAGGAATTGATCGCGAATGTGAAAAACAACGGTTCCACACTGCACTTCCTCGGTCTGTTTTCGGATGGCAACGTGCATTCTCACATCGATCATCTGAAAGCCATGTTAAAACAGGCAAAAGCGGAGGGCGTTTCCCGTGTGCGGATCCATATCTTATTGGATGGACGAGACGTCGGCGAAACTTCGGCACTTGATTATATTGATCCGTTTGAAGCGTATTTGGATGAATTGCGGGATGCTGACTACGATGTGTTGATTGCTTCCGGAGGCGGACGTATGACCATCACCATGGATCGTTACGAGGCGAATTGGGCAATGGTGGAAGCCGGTTGGAAAACGCATGTATTGGGCGAAGGGAGACAGTTTGCCAACGCGCACGAAGCGGTTCGGACCTACCGTGAAGAATTACATGTGATCGATCAAGACCTGCCTGCATTTGTGATCGCTTCCGACGGAAAGCCGGTCGGTACCGTAGAAGATGGGGACAGTGTGGTATTTTTCAACTTCCGCGGAGATCGTTCCATCGAGATCTCTCGCGCATTTGACGCACCGGACGGAGCTTTTGAGCCCTTCGACCGGGTACGTGTGCCGAAAGTCGTGTATGCCGGTATGCTGGAATATGACGGCGATCTGCACATTCCGAAAAAATATTTAGTCGCACCGCCCGAAATCACCAATACGATGAGCGAATATATGGCAAATACGAACATTCCGGTATTGGCAATTTCGGAAACGCAAAAGTATGGGCACGTCACTTATTTCTGGAACGGAAACAAATCCGGAAAATTTGATGAGAATTTGGAGACATATATTGAGATCCCCTCGGACGTGGTCCCTTTTGAACAAAGACCTTGGATGAAATGCGCGGAGATCACCGATGTGCTGTTGGATTGCCTGAAATCCGGAAAATACAAATATTTGCGCGTGAATTTCCCGAACGGCGATATGGTAGGTCATACCGGTTCTTTGGCTGCCACCAGATGCTCCATGGAAGCTTTGGATCTTCAATTGGGAAGGATCTTGCCCGTGTTGGACGCACTCAATGGCGTTGCGATCATCACTGCGGATCACGGAAACGCGGATGAAATGTATGAAACGGATAAAAAGAGCGGTTTGCCGAAAGCCGATAAGAACGGAAATTTCAAAGCCAAAACCAGCCATACGCTCAACCCGGTTCCTTGCATTATTTATGATAATACCGATTTGAAAGATCGGTATACGGTAAAGCAAGGAGAGAATTTCGGCCTTTCCAACGTGGCTGCAACAACGGTAAATCTTTTGGGATACAAGGCACCCGAAATGTGGGATCCTTCGATCTTGGAATTCTGACCGATACGGTTGCACTATGGGAACAGAACCTTTTGACAGCCGTTGGGAAGAATTGCGGGCGCAATGTTCCGCGTGTCAAAAATGTGCGTTGGGAGCCACGCGCACCCATTGTGTATTTGGCACCGGAAATGTGCAGGCGGACCTGATGTTTGTGGGTGAGGCACCTGGGGAACAGGAGGACCTTTCCGGCATTCCGTTTGTCGGAAAGGCGGGGCAGTTGTTGGATCGCTTTTTATACGCGGTGGATATTGACCGTAACAGTGTGTATATTGCCAATATTCTCAAATGCCGTCCGCCCAAAAATCGGGATCCCTTACCGGAAGAGGAAGATGCTTGTTTGGAATATTTGAGGGAGCAGGTTCGGTTGATCCGCCCGCGTATCATCGTCTGTCTCGGCAGAATTTCCGCCGCAAGGTTGATCCACAGTGATTTTAAAATCACCAAAGAACACGGAACTTGGTTTGAGAGACGGACCTGTTTGATGACGGCAGTCTATCATCCGGCAGCGTTGTTGCGGGACCCGAGAAAAAAAGAGGAGATGTTGGAAGATATGAAGCAGATCAAAAAACGATTGGACGCTTTGCCGTCGGACCGGGGTGAATTGACCATATGACGTTTCAGTTTCTTCCCACACTTCTTGGGGTGATGCTCACCTTGTTTTTCCTGATGTTGTGCGGATATCTTTGCAGAAAAAAAGGATGGATCGACACGGTCGCTTCCAAAAAACTTTCCACATTGATCTTATCCGTCGGTCAACCGATGATGATCATCGGGGCTCTCAACCGAGCGGAATATTCTACGGAACAGTTGCTGCTTGCCGGAAAAGTAACGCTGATCGGATTTGCGGTACATACCTTTTTGGCATTGTTTGCTTACGTGATTTGTAAACGGTTTCGCGGCAGTGACCAAATGAAATTATTTGAGTTCTCTTTGGTGTTTGCCAACTGCGGATTTTTGGGATTCCCTATTTTGGATGCGATCTTCGGGGAAGGCTTCGGCAGCTTTGTCGGAGCATTTTACGTGATCAGTTTTCACTTGTTCCTTTGGACGTGGGGAATTTTGATCTTGGCACGCGGAAGATCGGATATTCGATTGACACCGCGAAAGATCGTTTTGAATTACGGAACGGTCCCCTGCGCGATCGGCGTGGGATTGTATTTGCTGAAACCTGTTGTTTCTGTCTTGGAGGAACGTTCGGGAGCGGTTTCCGTTCTTCTGGATGCCATGAACGCATTCTTTTCCTACCTCGGAGGGCTTTGCACGCCGATCTCCGTTTTGATCACCGGCGCTTTACTTGCAACCGTGCCGATGGCACAAATGTTCAAAAATCGGCGCTTGTATATTCATTCCGCACTCAAACTGTTGCTGTTGCCGATGGTTGTATGCATTTTCGGAAAACTGTGCGGTTTGGATCGTACCTTTCTGCTGTTGATCACGGCTATGACCGGGGTCCCGAGTGCGGCAACGATCACCATGCTTGCCGAATTGTATGAGATCGATCCGGCATATGCTTCTCAAACCGTTGGGATGACCTCCGTCCTTTCCACAGTCACGCTTCCTGCGGTCATGCTGTTTGCACAGTGGATCTCCACTTTATGATCGAATCCCGATCATTTTGATATTTTCGTTCGTCACAAGCGGGCACCATACGATGAATTTCGTTGGGACCCGCTTTTCTTTTTTTCAAAATATGCGTTTTGATTCGGAAAACTGACAAACTACCGCAACCATTGCGAAAAGATCCTATTTTTTCCGCTTCTCCTTTCGACCGGTTTCGGATGCGTTTTGTAGTAAAATAACAGAGAAAAAGAAACCAATGATCCGAAAAAAGAAAGGAAGATGAAAAATGCGGGAAAAAACGGAGCAAAATGACGGACGGAGCTCTTTCCGAAAAACAGAGCGGGAACAGGTAAGCCAACGGGAGCTCTCCACGGAGGACTCGAAATCTGTGCAACCCTCCGACATTTGGAAGAAGCGCATCATACGTTTCTTTCGAGAGTTCATATGCGGTGCCGTCGGATTTTTATTGGGCAGTTGTGAGTTGTTGTTCGGTACATACCCTTTGGGACTCGGAATCCTTTGCGCCACCGAAAAACATGTGTTAGCTGTATTTTTTGGAGTATTGACCGCAACCGTAACACAGGTTCCGAATCCTTTGGTTTCCATTTGTGTGCTGACGGTGGTTGCTTTGGTGCGTGCGGTGTCCGGAATGCTGATTGAAAAACCGAATGCACGATTTCATTGGTTTTTTCAAGGACAAAAAGAAACGCAAAGCTGGGCTTTATCGAAAGAAAATGCGCAAAACGATCCCATCCGGTCATCGGTTGTACAGGGAGAAAAGTCATCGGAAGAAGATCTTTGCGATGCATCGGATCTGACGGCTCGTTCGGAATCTGCCAAAGCCGGAATCACCAAAGTGCGTCGAATTTTGAATACCATCGGTGAATTGTTCACCGAGAGTATGGTGTTTCGGATGATCTTGGGAGCGGTTGGAGCTTTTTTGATCTCACTTTCGCGAACGGTTGCGGGCGGATTTCAATACTATGACTTTTTTGCCATGCTGTTTTCGGTGCTTCTCATTCCCTTTTTGACCGTTTTGTTATCCGTGTCGCTTGGAACCGATACGCAAACTTCGACTGTTCGAACCGTTTCCGAACTGTTCCTTCTGTTTTGCCTTATCTTTTCCGCATCGGCATTTCCGGAGATCGGCTTTTTTACGGGAGCGGGCATTGCATTCTTTTGTGTATTGTATTGGTGTCGGGAGCGAGGAATCGTTTTGGGTTGCTTGGCTGCCGTTATTTCCGGATTGGCTTTTGACACGATGCAGATCCCGTCTTTTTTGCTTTCGGCGCTTGTATTTTCTTTGCTGCGTTCCAAATCCGATCGCGGTGGCGCTGTTCTTGTGAGTGGATTGGCTTTTCTTTCATGGTCGGTCTATGCACGCGGAGCGATCCTGCTGCCATCCCTGTTGCCCACATTATTGCTGTTCGGTATGATCTTCACGATATGGGATAAGTGGAGATCTTCGAATGCGCGGATCGCGGCGGAGGCAGCCGAACAAGCGGAGCAGGGAGATTCGATGATGGTGCAGGCAAGATGTCGGGATTCCAATGACCGCTTTCGCGGGATCTCCGACGCATTTACCTCGCTTTCGGAAATGTTTTACAATTTAAGCGACCGTTTTCGCCGCCCGGGGACGTTGGACTTAAGACAGATCTGTGATCGCGCATTTGACGAATGTTGCCGCGATTGTCCGAACAAAACGGTTTGCTGGGGAGTGGAGTATTCCTCCACGCTTTCCACGGTCAATGACTTGATCGCACAATTGCATACGCATGGAAAAGTGACAAAAGAACAGTTTTCCGCTTCCATAAAACGAAGATGCAACGAGATCGGGATCTTGGTTGAAAAGATCAACCAAGACTGTGCGCATTTGACCGCAGATATGTTGCGAAATAACCGTACGGAAATTTTTGCCATGGATTATGAAGCAGCTGCGAGAATCATCAACGATGCTTTGGAAGAGGACGCGGAAGAATACCGTTTTGATGCCGAAACGGAACAAAAGGTTCGGGAATATTTAAAAGACGCCGGCATTGCCGTTTGCAATGTTTCGGTTTACGGCAATCGGCGCCGTCAAATCGTTTTGCGCGGTGTGAATACGGATCGTTCCAAAGTCAGCATGCAGACTTTGCGTGCGGATCTCGGAGAAATGTGCGGATTGGAACTTTGCAGACCTGTGATCGAAATGGATGGAAAAGTGAGCATCGTAACGCTTCAGGCAAAGAGAAAAATTGCGGTTTTGAGTGCGCAGAACAATGTTTCCGCGGATGGCGGTGTCAGCGGCGACAGTCTCAATCTCTTTTCCAATCGGCAGGATTATTTTTATGCCTTGATCAGCGATGGCATGGGGGCGGGAAAAGAAGCTGCGCTTACCTCCGGTCTGTGCTCCGTTTTTTTGGAAAAAATGCTTCGTGCCGGCAACCGTGCATGGACTTCTCTTCGTATGCTGAATAATTTGATCCGCTCCAGAGGTGCGGGCAGTGTGCGGGAGTGTTCTTCCACCATTGATCTGTTGGAGTTGGATCTGATGACTGCCAATGCTTCTTTTATCAAAAGCGGAGCGGCACCGAGCTTTATTGTGCGTGACGGTGCGGTGCATTGTTTGCAAGTGGGAACGGCACCTATCGGGATCATTCAAGCATTGGACGCGCAAGCAACACCGTTTTCTCTGCGTGCCGGAGATACCGTGGTGATGATCAGTGACGGAATTTTGCAAAATGATGAAGACGGTACCGCTTTGTCCGCGTTCTTAACGCAAGTCGGCTCCCTTTCTCCGGAAGAGATCGTGTACCGGATCTGCGTTCGTGCGGCGACTGCCCCGAATCACGACGATTGCTCCGCAGTGGCGTTGCGGATCATGGACGCAGGGGAAGAATGAGTGGGAACATGCGGTTTTCGGTCCTTTGCGTTTCAAGCTCCTGACCGATCCGAAAAAGCAGGCACCATACATTCGTATGGCGCCTGCTTTGTTGTTTAATGAAAACCACCAGCAGTGCTGGTGGTCATGACTGATTGTAAAATCGATTTTCTGAACAAATTCGGAAAATTCACCTTGTCGGATCCCAACAGATGCGAGACGGAAACACGAAACAAAACAGAAAAAGAGAGCATGTTTTGTGAATACCGAAAGGTTCCGGAACATATCCGAAAAAAGGAAGATCCGATCGTTTATCAAAGAGAAAACCGCCGGCATCGGCACAAAAAACTTACCCGTTAAAAACAGCCGATCAGGACCATGGAGAAAAATGCGACGATCATGCCGAAAATCTGAATTTTACTCAGTTTCTCTTTGAATAGGAAAACTCCCGTTAAATCGTTTAGTAATAAAAGACTGCCGTTGCTGATGGGAAACAGCAAAGCGCCGTCCATAACGCCGGCAAGGTAAACATTCAGGCGGTTATAAACGCAGCTCACAACTCCGCAAGCAAGAATGAATCCGATACCGCTCCTGTAAATTTTTGGAGCGCCTGTTTTTTGAATGCGATCGAGAACAACTGCCATAACCGCCAAAACCAAAGCAGAAACAAGCGACGCGGTCAATAACATGGAATCCAACTCGTTTTTTGCATCCGAAGCCTGAAACAGTTTATTGATGATTCCGATCATTCCGCCTGCAAAGAAAAAGATCGTAACGTAATACTTCCAATTTTTAGAGGCGAGAAGATTTTTGTTCTTACGATCCACACACAAGAAGAGGGAGATCAGCATCATGACCATGCCGATGACCTTGATGCTACTGACCGATTCTTTGTTGTATAGAATCGAGAATACGGTCGCAATGATAAAAGAGCAGGAAGCGATCATAGAAGTGACAGACACCGGTCCCGATGTCAAAGATAACATTTTAAACAACAGAAAAACGCTTAAATTGAGCCCGTAAAGCACGCCGAATAGGATTGCATCTGCCGAGGGGATCACAAATCTCCCGTTTTCACAAATGCCCCATACGAATAGGATCACCGCCCAAATCAGCGAAATCATACTGTTAAAAAGCAAAATATCGCCTGTGTTTTTGATATCTCGATTTTTGAATTGATGTAAAAAGAGATAATTGAAATTCGAAAAAACGATGGCGATCATTAGGATAAACCACATATTCATATCAACGACTGTCCTCTAACATTCGATTCTTTTCTATTGTAATAGGATAAAACGATCCTTACCAAGCGGTGTGATGCTGCAAAACAAGGTGGAACAAAAAAGCGCTGCTTAGGTTCCGTTGACTTTTTCCATAACGGCTTTCCAACGTTCTTCATGACTTTCATGCGTAAAAAGCGGTTCAAACCCCAAGGAAAGATAAAGTTTGATTGCCGGGATCCGATCGTCGTCGGTAGAGAGCACAACACTCTCATATCCACGCGCGGCGAGCGATTGCAAACAAGCGTTTAGCACCAATCTTCCGGCTCCCAAGCCGCGCGCCGATGGTCTTGTACCAACCATTCTGAACCAGCCTTCTCCCGGAAAATCCGCTTTTTCCACCGCTGTGGCTGTTGCGATATCTTTTCCGTCCTTAGATACGTAAAATACGTATTCCGGCTTGTAGCCGCCACCGTTCCGTATGCAATCTTCAAACGAAAACTTTGCTCCGAACGATTCTTCGATAATATCCTCCCAAACAGTTTCCTGACCCTCAATATGCGTATGAATTCCGACGCCTGCCGGCAAAAACATCGGTTTTAGGTCCGCCATATTCGACTTTCTCATAAAAAGTTGCGGAAAACTCATCTGTAAATCCTCCTCTCATGGATCGTTCTCTTTCGGGTTCCGATTTTTGAATCGGAACCGTTATTCCATATCTTGATAGTCAACAACATTTTCAACTCTGTCCAACGAAAGCACGTGAAGGTGTGCGGGCGGATCTCCGAGATCGGGGATCTCCATTACTTTACCACCTTGCAAAGCGCTCTCATGGGCGATCAGACCGGGTAAATTATATCTTGCCGCTTGCCAAGCATTTGTAGGAGACAGCCAACCGGAAGCATACGCTTGACAAAAGTCATCAACCATAAACTTGTGTGTGCCGCCGTGACCGGTATGGTTTCCCTCGATTTCTTTGGGAAGTCGGCTCACTGCTTGAATGGGAGCTTCCCCCGAACACCATTTTCCGTTGATCGCATGCTTGATAAAATCGGCGTCATTTTTATGTTGGGTGGCTTCTGTCGGGTTCAGCAAATCGCTGACATCCTGAAGAGCGACTTTTCCGTCTTCTCCCATCGTAACGAACACATGCTGGAACAGGGAATATTCATAAGAACCTACCGTTCCGTTAAAGGAGGTGATGTAGGTTTCGGGATAACACCACGCGATCCTGCGATTTTCGGAGATCCGTACGATCGCACCGTTATTTAATTGCATCAGCATAGACGCATTGGAAAAGGGATTGTCCCAATAGTTTTTGCCTTTTCCGAAAATATTGGGATCCATGGTATCCGTGTAACCGAAAGCGGCAACCTTAACGGCATGCGCTTTTGCGGCGGAAAGTACCATCGAGGTAGAATGTGTCGGATAGAGCAACGGCGGCAACCCCGCCATTTTTTCCCACTGATCCCCTTCGGTATATTTAAACACGTCATACAGCCGTTTCATATCGTGGTTGTATTGCGCTTCGGCATAGACCATATCTCCGAATTCGCCGTTCGCATTTTTTTGGCGGCAAAAAACGGAAGCGGGACGGTACACCCCTGTTTCTCCCATGGAATAGGTAAGCCCAGTCTCTTTTACCAGCCGAACGATTTCAAAAATTTCTTCTTTTTTTAATGCCATGGGGACGGCACTGTATACGTGCTTTCCCGCTTTCAGTGCGGCAATTGCCATCACACCGTGCAGATCCCTTTGCGTGAAAATCGCAACCGAATTGATCTCATCGGAAGCGATCATTTCATCGAAAGTATCAAATATTTTGTCCGCATGATACTCTGCTTGAAATTTTTCCGCACGTTCTCTGAATTTATCACATACGGCAACGTATTCCACAGCCGGATGATCGCGAAAGAGCGGTACAAAATTCGTACAAAACTGCCCGCACCCGACAAAGCCGATTCTTATTTTTTTCATCTTTTTCATTCCCCCAAAATTGTATTTTTTGTATATTCGTTCTGTTTACGGTACTCAACATTACGAAGGATCGTTCAAATTACTGTCTCGATAGTAGATCTCTTTCGTTTCCAAAGCGTCCCCGCAGGTTTCGTAATAATCCTTCTTTTCGAAAGTCAGGTTTTCCCAATCGGAGGGAGCATCACCGAAATCGGGGATGTCAAGAAGTTTTCCGCCTTGCATAGCACTTTCATGTGCAACCAGCCCCGGAACCAAATATCTTGCCGCGACCCAAGCGTTGTTGGGCGGTAATTTTCCACTGACAACGGCTCTCACAAAATCATCGATCAGGAAAGGATGCGAATTCATATGATTGCCGTTGATCGGGGATCTGAATGTTTTGGGCAGTCTGTCGAGATCATGGATCGGCGCGGCGCCTATGATGATCGGAAGCCCCGCTCGGGCATTGGGGTCCTCTCTTGTGCAGTCTCTGTACACATCGATCTCGCCTTTCATCAGCTTTGTATACTCGATCGGGAGGAGCAATTCGGAAACGTCCTCGGTAACGACCTCTCGGTATTTTCCGTTTCTGTCGACCAAGGGGGTCGTTTGATAGATATGTTTATCTGCTACGCATTCGTAAGCACCGTCCTCTCCGTAAAAACAGGTAATATACGAAGAAGGCTTTTTAATACCGACCCTGCGAAATTCGTTGATACGGACCACGCCACCTTGCGAAGTTCGGAATAACGCGGTCTCATTGCTGAAAGGGTTTTGAAACTGATTCTGCCCGTCTTTGCCGTAAATTTCATCCGGAAAGTCATCCCGAAGTCCCATGCAGGAGACCTGTGTAAAATGGTCATCGATTGCCGAAAGGACCATGGAGATCGAGTGGGTAGAATAGTACATCGGAGGAATCCCATTGGAAGGATCTTGTTTGACCCCTTCTTTTAAGGGCCACATTTCACGGGCGTCATGGTAATATTGCGACTCGGCATAAACGAATTTACCGAAATCGCCAGCGCGGTACTTTTCACGGCAAAACATCGCGCAAGGATAATAATAACAGGTTTCTCCCATCATATAGGTCAGCCTTGTTTCTTTTACCAATCGGAGGATCTCCCGAACATCCTCTAAGGAACTCGCAATGGGAACGGCGCTGTATACGTGCTTTCCTGCTTTCAGTGCCTTGATAACAAAGGGACCGTGCGTATGGCGCGGGGTAAACAAAGCGATGCAGTTGATATCCGCACGTTCCATCATTTCATCAAAACTCTCATAAACTTCGATCCCGGGAAACTCTTCCGATGCAAGTTTACGGCGATCTTCCCGAAGTTCCGCAACACAAATTTTCTCAACGTCCGGATGAAGCGAAAACAGCCTTGCAAAATCTCTTGCAAACCAATAACCGACGATACCGACTTTTAGTTTTTTCATTCCGATCTCCTTTTTTGACCGACCCGGAACGCACCGAACGGTCGGTCTTGTATTTCAGAAACATTCTATCATAAATTATACTGCAAACCGAAGAAATAATATTGTAATTATGTTGCTTGCATCGTGTAAATTTGTAGAATATCCGCACTATGTGCTTGATTTATTTTCCCAAAAATGGTATCATAGAAGAAAGTCGGTAATTACTAAAGACAGGTGAAAAATTTGAATTATAAACTTGAAATCACGAATATTGATCCGATTCAGGAATACGGTTTGAGGATCACGCAGTGCGGCAGATTGACCGCATTCGGACAAGTTCAGTCCGTTCCGCATATTTACGACCATTACGTACTTTCTTTTGTGATCAAAGGCGAAGGGACGTATATCATGAACGGGATCGTGAATCCCGTAAAAGTTGGGGATGCTTTTTTAACGGCTCCGAATGTCATCACAAGTTGGACCACAAATGATTCCGATCCCATTCAATATATTTTTATGATCATCGGCGGACCGGATCATTTGAAAATTCTCAGCGACGTCGGATTGGGGTTGAAAAGCAGGATCTTTCAGTACCGATATGAAACGGATCAAAGCATATTGGAGCACGTGCTTGCGCTGTATCATGCCGGAAGATCTGATGACGTGAAAGAGTATGAACTGCTCGGGTATCTCTATCTTATCTTGAATGGCATATCCAAACAGAACCAAACAAAGGAGCCGGCTGTTCCGACTTCGCAAAGTGTATACTTTCAAAAAGCGGCAATATTTATTTCCAACAACTATTCCAATGACATCAATGTATTGGATATCGCCAATTTCCTGAATATCGATCGAACCTACTTATATAAAATTTTTAAAAACGAAGCCAATATTTCTCCCATAACGTATTTGACCAACTTTCGGTTGGAAAAAGCAAAATGGATGTTGGAACATTCTGATTTTTCCAATGCCGATATTGCCATTGCTTCCGGTTTTTACGATTATTCTCATTTTTCGCACGTGTTCAAAAAGAAATTTGCGTTGACGCCGAAAGAGTTTCGCAATCGGATCCATTCCGCGTCAATGGGGCAAGCCGAGAATGCAGAGAGGTTCGTACCGTGAAATTTGAGATTTCTTTTCCATTCGCCGTCGCTACCCATCTGCGGTCCGCCTGCTTTTTCGTATCTGCAAATTGAGCATATCGGAAACATTCGATAAACGGTTGAGCGGCACTTCCGGCATATCGGTTTTCGGATATGCTCGCCTTAAAATGACTTATCGATGGCTGTCGATCTCTGCTTGGCGCCGCCGAACGTGGACCGCAAAACCGAAAGCAGGCACCATACATCCGTATGGCGCCTGCTTTTTTGACAGAAATCGTTTATTGAAATCGTCGGATCAGTTGATTTGCTCGGAAAGACGCATCTGCTCTTTTACGTATGTCTCCGCAACGGATCCTTCCGGAGCCGTAACGCCGTTCAAATACAGAGAATCGTAATTGGTGAACGCATACGCTTCAATGGTTTGCAGAGATGCGGGAAGATTTAACGTGGAAAGTGCGGTGCAATTGCGGAATGCAACGCCGCCGATCGTTTCCACACCTTCGGAGATCGTTAACACTGCCAAGGAAGTGCAATCCATAAACGCACCGGTTTCGATCGTTTTGACACTTGCGGGGATCGTAATGGCAGTTAAAGAAACGCAATTGTTAAAGGTGAACTGCTTGATCACGGAGATCTGAGAAGTTCCGAGAAATTCAAAAGCAGCGAGCTCGGTGCAATCATTGAATGCACCGATACCGATGGAAGTTACGGTTTCCGGAATATCGACATATTCCAACAAAACGCAACCCGAAAAAGCATAATCGCCGATGGTCGTCAAGGTGCTCGGAAACGTGACCGCATTGATCTTGGAACAATCCTTGAAAGCACCTTTGGAAATGGAAACAACGGTCTTGCCGTTCAAGGTCTCCGGGATCTCCAAAAGATGTGCGCGGTCATCCCCTTCGTACGCGGTGATCGATACGGTCTCGGTATCGATGTTTTCAAAGTGGAAAGTTTCTCCCTTATCGTTGGTTACAGACGTAACGACCTTGTCCTCTTTTTTGTAGCTGTCCAGATCGTTATCATCGGTCGAATCGTTGTCACAGGCGGCAAATGTAAACAACATCAGTGCCGCAAGCAAAACGGTCAGCAGTTTTTTCATAGATCATCCTCCAAGCTTATTGTCTAATAATACATACTTGAATTATACATGAAAAAAACAAAAAAGTCAATAGGTTTTCTGTTTGCTTTGTAAATATTTTTCGCTTTTTATTTGAATAGGCGGGAAATGAACTCTCGGTTTTGCGTTTTTTCCTGTTTCGTACCGCCGCGGACCGAGCGTTTCGGAGCGGATCCCGTCAAAAACAAAAATGGTTCTCGGTTGAATTTTTTCCTTTTTCGGTTGCCGTGTGCGCGGAAAGAGTTGTCAAAACAGTCCGTTCTTTCTTTGTTTTAGCGGAATTTTCCGATTTCGGCAATTGACAAACTTTATAAAATATAGTATAATAGTCGCAGAACACCTGCCACGGCAGGTGCGGGACTTCGCAGGCTTCGTCCCTTTCGCACCGTCGTGCGTCTGCGACATTGACGGCTTTGCAAAAATGCCATTGCAAGCAAGCATTTTTGCGGCA